>JBCBWU010000229.1:0-10583 GCA_039816955.1 Bacteroidota bacterium | reverse complement strand
AGTGCGGGAAGGAAAACGCTGAAGTCAGGTTCCATAAGGGATTGAGGCGCAATCCATTAGAAAAGTTTAAATCAGTTCTATTTAAGTCAAAGCTTGTTGGATGTTTTCTATCAGAAAAAATATAGCAAGAAATTTTTAAATGAGTAAAATCTAATAACAATTGAGTATGATTCTCTACGCTAGTTCGCCCTACAAAGAGAGTGCTCTACTCACCCTTGAAAATTGACTAAAGACAGGACTTCAGGAAATAGAATCACCACCACCAGCATAATCACCTGAATGACAATAAAGGGGACTATTCCCCGGTACAAGTGAGCAGTACTCACTTCGGGTGGGGCAACCCCCTTGAGATAAAATAGTGAAAACCCAAAGGGTGGAGTAAGGAAGGAGGTTTGCAGATTCAAGGCAATCAAAATACCAAGCCAAACTAAATCGACTCCCATTTGGCTAAAAATAGGAGCTACTACTGGCACGACAATAAAGATGATTTCGATAAAGTCGATGAAGAATCCAGCGATAAAGATCAACAACATCACTAAGGCCAGGAAGCCATAAGTGGACAAATTGGCTTGCTCTATCAAGGACACCAGATAACGGTCTCCGCCCAATTCACGAAAAACGAGTGAAAAGGTCGTTGCGCCAAGCAAAATCAAAAAAACCATACTGGTGAGATGCGTGGTATCGCGCATGACACTTTCTAAGACGGGCTTGGTAAAGCGTCTTTCAACTAGCGTTAGCACGATTGACCCCACGGCTCCCACCGCAGCTGCTTCGGTTGGAGAAGCAATTCCCCCTAGAATAGAACCAAGAACCGCCACAATCAACAAGAGTGGTAGAAAGAAGGCTTTAAATAGAAGGGGCCAGTAATTAGACGTTCTAAACGCCCGTACTTCTTCCTCGGGCATCGGTGGAGCTTCCTCCGGGTTTAAACGAGCGTAGATAAAGACATAGAACGCGTAGCCAGATACTAGTAGTAATCCGGGTAGCAAGGCCGCTGCAAAGAGTTTACCAACGCTAACGTTCAACACGCTGCCTAACAGAATTAGAACTATAGAGGGTGGAATAATCTGTCCTAAGGTGCCAGAAGAAGCAATGACCCCAGTAGCTAGCTCGGCCTTGTAGCCGCGACGCAACATAGTAGGCAAACTGATCAGGCCCATGGTAATAACTGTTGCTCCTACAATACCAGTACTGGCGGCCAGCAAGGCTCCAACAATAATCACTGCATAAGCCAAACCTCCAGGTATCCGACCAAACAATAGCGCCATGGTCTCTAAGAGTCGTTCTGCCAAACCCGATTTCTCCAGCATGATCCCCATGAAAATAAAAAGAGGGACCGCCATTAGTTCCTCCTTTGCCATGATACCAAATATCCGCAACGGCAGAATACTCAGGCTTTCCGCTGGCATAAAGCAGAATGCGTAGAGCAAGGATAGCCCGCCTAAGGTAAAAGCAACGGGGTATCCATAAAGGATGAGGATAAATATGCTGATGAAGAGTATTAAGGCAAGTATTTCCACAGGTGGTCTGGTTGTGAACTAAGGGCTATTGCTAAAGAACTGCTAGCTGGGCTCTTCATCGACTTTATTTACCGGATCAAGCGAACTTACATCTTGTCCAGGACGAGATGCTACTAAAAGTGCTAATCCTTGTAGAAAGAGAAAGAACAAACCAACGGGAATTGCAAATTGAATGAGCCAAAGATTGGGTAAGCCGCCAGCCTCAGCACTGCGCTCCCCTACCCTATACGCATCAACTGCAGATTGCCAGCCGGTGTAGATCAACACTAAACACCAAGGCAATAGAAACAGTAAAGTACCCCAAAAATTGACTTGATTTTTGACTTTAGGTTCCTGCTTATCGTAGAAAAGATCGACCCGAACGTGACGGTCATGCTTAAGGGTGTAAGCTGCTCCAAACAGGAAAATGAGGGCAAATAGATGCCATTCCAACTCTTTGGCCCACGCCAGTGGAGTATTGAATAAATACCGCAGGCAAACATTACCAAAAACCAGTATCACCAAGGCCAGTGTGAGCCAGGAGACTGCTCGGCCAAGCTTTTCGTTGATCCAGCTGATCCACTCCACCATCGGTCTTTCCTTTTGTGTTATTGCAATGTAAGCTTATTGTTGGAATTGCTTCTGGCGAGCAGTGGAATTCTTTGGTATTTCCCAATTTTAGTAGTAGTTTTCATCGTTCAAACTTCTGGCTTAGTGTAGATTTTACACTACCTTTGTCCGACTTAACAAGCGATAGACCATGCAAGTAATTGTTGATAGTGGCTCCACTAAAGCAGACTGGAAGTTCATTACCAAGGAATCCGAAACTGATCTACACACTATGGGTTTCAATCCCAACTTCACTGATAGTGATCAGATTGAATCGGAGCTAAAGCAATCCTTTACTGGAAAAGTCAATTTTAATGAAGAAGCTGACATCTACTTCTATGGGTCTGGTTGTTGGGATCGCAAGCGAAAGATTGTTATCGAAAACGGGTTAAGTCGGGTATTTCCTAATGCCAACATCAATGTTCACCACGATTTGCTAGGCGCAGCTCGCGCTACTTGCGGCAACCTTCCTGGCATTTCTGCGATCATTGGAACTGGCTCTAACACTTGCCTTTACGATGGCAAAGAGGTAATTGATAACGTTACCAACCTCGGTTATTTGTGCGGAGACGAAGGGAGTGGCACTCACTTGGGTAAGAAATTAATCCGGCACTATTTCTATCGCGAACTGCCCAAGGGGCTAGAGCAAGAACTAGAGCAGTTCATTGGTGGCGGAAGGCAAAAAGTCTTAGACATCATCTATGGTGACACACCGCCTAATGTCTACTTGGCATCGTTTACTCGTTTCATGTCTGAACACATGGACCACCCCTTCATTCAGCGCATTTTGTACCGTTCTTTTGCGGAGTTTATTGACCGGCACGTACGCAAATATCACGGCCACATGAGTCTACCGGTGCACTTTATTGGTTCGATCGCTTATGTTTTTCAGGACATGCTGAAGATTGTGCTCACCGAACGCGCAATGCAGTACGGTATATTCATCAAACAGCCGATCGACAGCCTGGTGGACTACCACCGCCAATTTGTCAACTAAGAACCAGCTAATGGCTAAAGAAAAAATTAAGAGGATAGCCGTGTTCACATCCGGTGGAGATGCCCCGGGTATGAATGCCGCCATCAGAGCCGTCGTTCGTACGGCCGCCTACCACGACTTACATATTTTTGGAATTATCAACGGCTACGAGGGAATGATCGATGGGAACCTACGCCGCCTTGATATTCGTGACGTGGGTAACATCATTTACCGCGGAGGTACGATCCTAAAAACCGCTCGTAGTAAACGCTTCATGACACCCGAGGGACGGAGACATGCCTACGAGGCACTCATGGCTTTTGATGTGGATGCCTGTATCGCCATTGGAGGGAACGGTACTTTCACTGGGGCGAAGATCTTCTCAGAAGAATACAGCATTCCCTTCATTGGTATTCCGGGTACAATTGATAATGATCTTTACGGCACAGATTATACGATTGGCTACGACACGGCCGTCAATACTGCCGTACAAGCAGTGGATAAAATTCGCGATACGGCCGACTCGCACAACCGACTGTTCTTTGTAGAAGTAATGGGGCGTAATTCGGGCTTTATTGCCTTAAGTACCGGTATTGCAAGTGGCGCAGGTAATGTCTTAATTCCTGAAGCAGACACGAGCATGGAACGCTTGTTGGAGCTCTTACGCCTGGGCGTAAAGCGCAAGAAGATGTTCGGTATCATCATAGTAGCGGAAGGAAACAAATTGGGTGACACTCAGGAGATTGCCCGCAAAGTACGGGAGGCGATCGGCTTTTATGATACTAAGGTTACCATTATTGGACATATGCAACGCGGTGGGTCACCCTCTGCGCTTGACCGTTTGCTATCCAGTCGACTGGGCTTTGGTGCGGTCGAAGGGCTGCTAGCAGGACATTCCAATGAAATGATTGGCCTAGTGAATAACGAAGTGGTATTCACCTCTTTCGAGGATGCCATCACCAAGGAGAAAAAGCCAAATCAGAACTTGGTTCGAATGGCGGAAATATTGGCAATATAATCTTCTACCGCCAATATTTAGAGCCTGCGTGAAACCTAAAAACCGGTAGTTTCTGATCCTGTTCATGAGTGTTGAATAAACGAATGGCAGATAAAACGATTCGGCTATTTGTATCGTCGACCTTTGACGATTTTCGTCGGGAAAGAGAAGTCCTGCAGACCTACATCTTTCCCCGTATCAAGAAATACAGTCGGGAGCGCGGTTACTATTTTCAACCTATTGATCTAAGGTGGGGCATCAGCCAAGAAGCGCAACTCAACCAAAAGACCTTAGAGCTGTGCCTAAACGAGGTCCGTACTTGTAAAAGCTACGCAGGCCCTAATTTTCTGGGCATGATCGGGGACCGCTACGGTTGGGTTCCTCTCCCCTATGCTATCGAAAAGAAGGAGTTTGAACAGCTCTTGCATCATTTATCTAAAAAAGAACAGGAACCGCTTACTGACTGGTATCAAGAAGACCTTAATCAAGTCCCCACTGCCTATCTGTTGCGAGAGCGCCAGGAAGACTTTGCTGCTGCTGATAAGTGGTTTCGAATAGAAGAAGCACTCCGAACATCTGTACAAAAAGCCGCTACTGCTGCCGACTTAACGCAAGAGCAACGAGCAAAGTACTTCACCTCCGCCACCGAATCCGAATTTCAAGAGGGCATTCTAGCCTTTGGATCACCGACTCCGCGGCAGCAACTACTACTAAAACACCGACCTCAACTACGAGAGACGGACTGGAAGCAAAGCTTTATCTTCATTAGAAATGTGGAACAAGGCAGTAAGCAGTCGGATCGCTTTATCGGTTCAGACTACGATGATGCGCAGCAACTCAAAGAAAAAGTAAGGGCTGTGGCTCCTAGTGAAAGCCTACAAGAAGGCTTCACTTTTGAAGAAGATCCGGCCCAGCTGAACCGGGACTATCTGATTGGATTTGCAGAAAGCGTTATTCAGTTCTTGGAACATAGTATTGAAGCGCAGATCCAACGCGAGCAGGAAGCACCCCACTCTGCGCTAGAACAGGAACGACAGGCGCAAGAAGAATTTCGAGTACAGAAGGCTCAGCACTTTGTAGGACGATCTGTACCATTGCAGGAAATTGCGCAATACATCAGTAACCCAGCAAATGATCAAGCTCTGATCCTCTACGGAAGGTCAGGTATCGGGAAGTCCTCCATCATGGCACAAGCTATCAAAAATGCTCGCGGGGGAACCCATCGGATCATCTTTCGTTTCATTGGCGCCACACCTACTTCTGTCTACTCTAAAGATCTATTGAAATCCGTGTTTGACGAACTGGGTATTGACATCAAACGGGATATGCTAACGGAGCGCCTTCAAAAAATGGATCCTAATCATCTACCCGAAAGCATGTACGGGCGGTTGCCTTTAGCGGAACTCAGCGAACGCCTGGACGGCCGCTTCAAAGAGATCAAAGAACGGGTCGTCCTGTTCTTCGATGCGGTAGATCAACTGGCTGATGATGATCCTTTTGAATGGCTACCAGAGCGCTTGCCACCAAATTTAAAAATCATCATTTCCGTCAGGGCTGAGGAAGACGCTTCTTTGGCTACAATGAGTCAGGAGGATCGGCAAATCAAGGCTGAGATAAAGTCTGTACACCTGGCGCTACATCGGAAAACGCGCTACGGCAGCCCATTGTACCATTTACTCCGCCGGAGTCAACGCTTACAATTCATCGATGATTTTGAATCTCCGACCGAGTTGCTATTGCGGCTACTGAACAGTAATAATCGAAGACTGCAAGGGCATCAAGAGGCCTATTTTCTGGAACAGTTCCAAACTGCTCGCACCCCACTATACGTATACGTGGCTGCTCAAGAGATCAAGAATTGGAAGAGCTTTGATCCGGTGGGTACAACTGCGGTATCCAGCAATTCCTGGACCTTAGCCAAAACGCAGTCCGAGCTGATTTCAGTGTATATTCAGAATCTAACAACACTACGTCACCACCACAACCTCCTGGTTCAACGGGCACTAGGCTATTTATGCGTTACGGAAGATGGACTGAGCGAACATGAAATGCTAGAATTGCTTTCGGCAGATGAAGAGCTGATCGCACTAGTGGCTCCAGACACCTGGCACGAAAATCTCAGTAAAAAAGTTCCCCAAGTAATTTGGACCCGTCTCCTGGACGATCTACGGCCATTTCTTTCTCAGAAACAAAGATTCGGTACGGTCTTACTCAACTTCTTCCACCAGGATTTTCGAGAATCTGTTATCACCAACGAGACGCAAAGAAGTGAGCACGAGCAGCTCATAAAAGCCGTGCAGGACATTCTCCTTCGACAGTCATCTTCCTTTGGCGTGTATCGCTGTGAGGAGCTCTACATTTACTTGATCACACAATACGATCTAAAATATCAGGACAAGCTAGAAGCCTATTCCGTATGGATTCCCAATAATTTCAGCGATGATCACTGGTTGGAATACCGTTACTTTAACACCATATTCTTTCAAGCCCGAGATTTTAATTCCGCTAAACAAGATGAGTTAGCGTATAAACATACCTACCTCCTAAGTACTGCCTTTACAACAGAGGTACTTTACCAGCAACGTCCTGAGGTATGGAACATCAAACACCTTGATGTACTCGAGGAACTCACCGAAGTGTACCGGCAACTAAGAGACCAAGAGGCAATGCAGGACATAGCTACTATTGCCCTTAAAACACTAGCGCCCTGGCGAGAAAAGGAGCCAGAAACCTACACGAAATACTTCTTTAATTTCCGTTTGGCGATAGCCTGGTCTTATCATGGTCGAGACCGAGAAGAATGCCTACGGCAATACAAGGAGCTTCGAGCTGAGCTCCTACAACTTTACAGAACAGATCCCGATCAGTGGAGCGGCAAATACCTGCAATGCGTGCGAACCCTAGCAGTCATATACAGAGGATATGACCAAGAAAAAGCGCTAAGGTTTTACGAGGAGGCAGTCGACATTGCTGAACGCCAATTCAAGAATTCCCCCCACAAATGGCAACGCTTATACGACAAATGCCAGAGCGAATACCAATCGTTCTACCGTTACGAATTAAGTCTACTGGAAAAAGCTAAGTTTGGATTGAAGAAACGCTTCCGCTAAAAAGAATCGTACATTCAGAAAAGAGCCACATCTCAGTCAATCAACTGAGGTAAAAAGCGGCAGTTAACTCTTGGAAATCATTACTGCGCTTGGCGTTTTCGCCTGCCTTTTCGTAGATCAACATTTCCTCCTGGACCGGTCCATCATGTGGTGCGGGCGTTCTTTTAAGCTCTAACAAAACGCGATTAGCGGACTTCTCTGGACTAGGGCGCACCTTGGCCACTCGGTGAGTAAATAATTGGTAACTCGCAGCGATCTCTTGGAATCGAAGTCCTTCTAACCAAGGTAACACCAAGCAAAAGCTCCCCTCCTTATTCAGCAGCCGTTGGACGCTACGCAGTAGGTCTTGGTGGGACAGTTTTATAGTATGGCGGACACTCGCTCTGCCTTCCTGCTCTGAAATTACACCGCCAGAGAAGAAAGGCGGATTACTCACAATCAAGTCAAAGGTCTGGTCTGTTTGCTTGGTGAACTCCTGAATGGACTCAGCGATCACTTGAATGCGGTCAGCAAAAGGTGAAGATTGGGCATTCTGACCAGCCTGTTTTGCCGCATCAGGGTCCACTTCGACCGCTACCACTTTAGCATCAGCTTGCCGCTGAGCAAGCATTAAACCAATCAGTCCAGTACCAGCACCGATATCCAATATGCTGCTAGTTGGGCCGATGGGAGCCCACGCACCTAGCAATATGCCATCCGTACCCACTTTCATGGCACATTGATCCTGCTTAACGCTAAACTGCTGGAATTGAAATTCGTCCTTACTTCGCGTTTTTTGCTTACTCACTTGTGCTGTCTTACTAGTGTGATTAATACTCGAAGTCCCAACATATCGGCCGGGCGAAATGTTGGGACTTCAGGTAAAATTCCGGATCTCCGGAATTACTCAATGATATCATTCAGGTTACGAATCAGCACCTGTGGGTCATTAAATTGAGATACAATTGCAATGATGGTGAACTCACCAGCAGGTACCGCAGAGCCAGAGAAACTGGCATCGCCACGGGTAAACATTCCAACTGAACCTGTAGCATCCTGCAAGGTCTTTAGGCCATTGTAAGTTCCACCCTCAGTGAAGCTTACATCTTCAATGGTAACTAAGGTAGATTCCCAAGCTTCGCCATTGTCCAAGATATCTTGGATGCTTACTTCACGTGGCTCAGGAAGCATACCTGGACCAAAAGAAACAGCGTTCGCATTTGGTACGTTATTGACCTGGAGTAGGCCATTGAACTCGCTTAGCTCTTCACCGGAAACGATAATTTCGATGTCTTCCCCAAGGGCAAAACTGTGATTGTCCGCAAAGCGTACAATTATGCCACCACTATCATCTTGTAGCACTAGGTTACGGCCGGTTGTATTACCATTACCGCCATCCGAAATCACAACACCGCGCAGTTTCTGAGCAGCTGGCACAGAACTTGCGCCACTCTCGAACAGAGAACGCAATTCCGCCGCCGATACATCTTGTGGGTCTCCACCACCGCCACCTTCAAAGTCGGCGTCAGCAGCATTACGCATATTCAATTGTATTCCATTGAACCTAGAAAGAATAGCCGTAAGTGTACCTTCATCACTCGGAATCTGGTCTCCACCGAAAGAGGCCGAGAAGAAGGTGAACATTGGAATAGTACCCGTACCATCTGAAACGTCTACGCCATCACCGTAGGTAGGTCCACCATTCATTGTTGCACCAACAATCTGCACCAGTGTAGATTCCCACTCATCAGCGTTGGTCAAAAGCTCAGCTACGGTTGCGATCCGTGGCGTGGGTAAGGTAGCAGCACCCTGAGAAACAGCGTTGCCCAGCGGCACTTCATTTACCTGTACCAAACCATTAAATTCACTAAGCTCTTGTCCGCTTACCGTAACTTCAACTTCTTCACCGAGAGAGAAACTGTGGTTGCCCGTAAAGCGTACTACAATACCAGCTGTACCATCCTGAATGACCATATTCCGGCCAGTGGTATTACCGTTGTCACGGTCACTGATCACAACACCACGAATCTTGCTATCGTCAGGTCCTACATTGGCACCCGAGGCGAAGGCCGAGCGAATATCAGCAATAGAAACCAGATCACCGCCAGTAGAAACACCACAACGGTCACCGCCGAATTGTACATCAGAAGCGTCACGCAAGGTCAACTGAACGGTAGAACCGAATACACTGAGTACAGCTGTTACAGAACCGTTTCCGTCAGGGATAGGATCTCCGGCAAAATCGGCAAAGTCACTGTTACGAACGGTCACGGAATTGCCAAAGCAATCCGTCATGGTGCGGTTTTGACCTCCACCTCCACCAGGGACAGCGTAAGTATCACCCAAGTCTACATCAGCAAACTGCATATCCTCCAGCGTGATCAGACGGCTGAGCAGGTTATTAAAGGTAGCTTGGCTGCTCAGGATTTCATCCAAGCTAGTAGCAGTAGGCGTCACTTCCTTGGCCTCACCAGCGGTAACGTACTCACTGATAAGCGGGCTAGGAATCAAACCGCCATCTGAGTCACCTGCAATTTGGTACAGGTTATTGAAATCGTTGACGTACAAGCCTTTCATCTGGATGAAAAGCTGGGTACCTACTGGGTAAAGCGTATATAGTCCGGTATTACCCAAACGAATAACGATACCAGCAGACTCATCCTCGATGACCAACTGCTGATAGAGGTTCCCACTCTGGTCATCAGCTACTACCGTACCGGCAATAATCCAGTCTTCGGTGATCTCGGTAGCATTGGTGCCCAGTGTGTGCAGCGCCTTTACCTGAGCAATGGTTGCATTGGCTTCCAGTGCTGGTAAGCCACGTACTGGCGGTTCGTCAAAATCCTGATCAACACAGGCGTTGAAAGTCAGTCCGAGGACCGCCAAAAAAGAGAGAAAGAATAATGATTTTAATCGCATAACGATTTATTTTATCGCAAAGGCAGTGCTTTACGCTTAGATTCTGAATGATAAGCTCACAAAGTAGTTACGACCGAAACTGTAGAAATAGTTGTTCGGGAAACGATCAACATCCTTGTTTTCGAAATCGAAACGGAATTGCTCGTACCCACCGGTACGGAAGTCTCGCTTGTCCAAAAGGTTGTTCACACCTATGTTGAGGTACAAGAAGATATCGTCAATTTTCCAGGACTTCCCCCCGAAGAAGTCTACGGTCATTGCAGAAGGGGTCCGTTCCTGATCCAGGATACTATCCCAGAGCTCCGAATCAGGTGTAACGACTTCTTGGATTACTTCTGGATCATTCGCCAAAGAAATCGCATTTAGCGTACGACGCTCCGGGAAGAAATCTAGCCAGGTACCATTGAAGTAGTTGACGTTGAGGTTCGCAAACCAGTAATTAGGGCTGTTGTACCCTAGTCCCAGACTGAACACCTCATTTGGCGATCCCGCAA
>JBCBWU010000228.1:0-10590 GCA_039816955.1 Bacteroidota bacterium | reverse complement strand
GTTCTAAGGCTGGTTATTCCTATTTACTGCTGTATGCACACCAAATAGGTAATTCCCAAAGCTCAGCCTAGAAAAATAAAAATCATGAACTCCAATTTTCTTTCATCCACTGCTCCCATCCAGAGGTGAAACAGGAATGGATAAAACGGTGGAAAAACAAGAGTAAAAACGCGCGCTCTCGTTTCCGCGCTAATCAAAAACAGCCTGTTTTCATCTCCTAAAACCTTAGTCAATAACCTCTAAACTCAGATCGTATGACTTCCAAGAATTCACTATTCTTTTTTATTGCTACGCTACTCTACATTACTTCCTTCGGGCAGACGTACGAAGACGCTGCGGCAAAAGCACTGATCCCAATTGCAAAAACTGTGCAAATCAGTAAACAGTCCTCTGTACCGAGTTTCATTGTTTTTGAGGAGGAATCTCAAATGACCGTGGAAGAATTCAAGCGTTGGGAACAATCTACCTTTCATTACGAAGACGGGCTCAGCTTTAAAACCAGGAAGACCGTTGACCGGGCAATGGGTACAACCCACATCTTTCGCGACCAGTTCTATCATAATATACCTATTGAGCAGGCGCTTTCCGTAGTTCATCATAAAAATGGAAGAGTGGTTTACACCAACGGAACCGTCCATAATAGGATTGGTATTTCAACTGATCCTTACTTCAGCAAAGCGGAAGTTACCGCTTTGGTCTTAGCCCATTTAGGTATTGATACCAAAGCTTGGCAGCGGTTAAACACGAATAGCGAACACGAGCGTACAATTTATTACCAAAGCCAGCGCGACGAGTTGAAGCATGCGCTTATCATTTATCAAAAGGATGGTCAATACCACCTCGCCTGGAAGTCTTACTTCCGCAGTCGCCAGTTCGACACTTACGAATATATATACACGGATGCTCAAACCGGAAAAGTAATACATACCAACTCGGCTCTTTTGAATTGCAATGTAGGTACCGCTGAAACCACTTACAGAGGGAATCAGCAAATCCAAACAGACAATAGGATTATTAATTTCATTATGCATAATGATTGTGGAAATGCAGATATCCGAACTAGAAATGAGGATGGCGTTGATTTTGCGAATGATGACAATATTTGGGATGAGAATGACAACATTCAACGTGCTGCCCGAACTGCCCATTTTGGTGTAACGGGTGCCTTTGACTATTTTGAAGCAAGGCATGGGCAAATTGGCATGGATGGCTCCGGAACCGTTGATGTTGAAATTCTGGATTGGGCCAATAATGCGTTTTTTGACCCCGAAACACTCACGCTGAGATTTGGTATGGGTTCGGACTTTGACGATGAAAGCGACGATCGAACAGCACCCGATATTTGCGGGCATGAATTCACGCACGGCGTTCTCTTTGCCACAGGTGGCATTACAGATTTTGATAATCATGAAACAGCATCTTTACACGAAGGAATAGCCGACATTTTTGGCAACGAGGTAGAGGCGTTTATGGATAATGCAGCCCCAGAATGGTCCCTATTTGAGGATATGGAGGGATTTGGCGTCCGATTCCTGGACAATCCCAATGCAGATATCCACCCATTTGCCGATAATGGTAGTGCCGATACCTATCTGGGCAACTTCTGGACCGGATCTTTTCAGCACGGCGATGGTGGTGTCGTCAGGTTTTGGTACCATCTCCTCAGTGAAGGAGGTAGCGGAGTAAACGATCACGGCGGCACCTACGAAGTGCAAGCCATAGGAAGAGCCGCCGCTGCAGAAATACTATTTGACGCTATTGCGGCAGGGGCTTTTGGAGCATCACCAGACTTCAATACCGCCCGAAACGCTACGATCCAATCTGCACTTGAATTTGCCAATAATGAGTTCTGCTCGCAAGCCGTTGGAAGTGTTACTAATGCTTGGCATGCTGTGGGTGTAGGCGATAAATTCTATCCTGATGTCAGCATCAGCGGACTAAACATGACCAATGCGAATACAATTCCAGTGGGGGGAACATTTTATGCCTATTATGATCTAGCCGCTAATACCCAATACTTATTCGATCAAGAAACAACCGTTGGGTTCTATCTTCGCTCCTACTGCGTTGGCTCCAACGGCTTAAGCTTTCCATTTAGCATTAAGTTTGATGAAGTAGAATGTGGTAAGGTCACAAGCCATTCTACTTTCCTTTCCCTTCCGTCCAATATTCCGGCTGGGAATTACTACCTGATGGCCAAGGCAGACGCCTACAATGAGATCACCGAAACCAACGAACTCAACAATTCAATGTGTATCCCCATTACCATCATTGAGCCCGTAGTCCTGCCTGACTTTGTTATTGAGACGCCATCCGTAAATCCGTCTGAGGTGGACGCTGGGTCTAGTTTTAACATCTCTTATCGGCTTCGCAACATAGGCACCGGCTACGGCGGGTATACCTTTACCGGCTGCTTCTTATCAACCGACGCTACCCACAGTCCCAATGACGTGTTCCTAGCAGGTAACTTCGCCAACGGATTACTTCCGGGTAGTGCATCAGCAGTTATATCCTCCTTGACCATACCAAATGGAACGTCACCAGGAGAATACTATATCATTCTTCAAGCAGATTATTACGACTGGCGAGAAGAGCTGAACGAGAATAACAACTACGCCGCGGTGCGCATTACGGTAACTGGAATGCAGACTCCTCTGCCAGATTTAACGATCTCCAATGTCAGCCCCAGCCCCGAGACCGGAGCTCCACCGCTAAAATCGCCCGGAGCTTGGATGAGTGTCCGCTACGACTTAGTCAATCTCTTTGGTGCTGTCCCCCCTGACCCAACGACAACCTCCTTATTCCTATCAACCGATGAGACGCTTAGTATGGATGATATAGCATTAACAACGACCGGCAATCAGTTACCGGGTACCAAAGCGGCAGTGTTCCAAATTCCTAGCAATGCTGCTGTTAACACCTACTACAAAATCCTAATTGTCGCGGATTTCGCGAACCAGCAAGCTGAAGTCCTAGAAACGAACAATGTGGGCATTGGCCATGTGGTCGTTTATGCAGCATTAACCGGAGGCGATCCGGGAGGGGATCAAGCAGACCTGGAAACTGATCTTGATGCACCTAGCCAAACCACACTGCGGGTATTCCCCAACCCGACCCGTGATCAGTTTACAGTAGCCTACAGTGTGCAAGAGGAACCAATCGGAATAAGTATTTTCAACGCCACCGGACAACAATTGATACAACTTTCGCTGGAGGAAGCCGAACAAACCGGACAATGGCAGTACAATGGCGAACAGTTACCCGCCGGACTGTACTACATTCAATGGCAGGCCAAAAAAGAAGTTGAGCTGCTAAAGTTGGTGGTAGAATAAGAAGGAGAAGATTTAAAAAGTACGAAGATAAGTTAGCCGAATGCCTCACTCCGTTGAGGTATTCGGCCATCTTCGTAAGGATACTTCCATCACAAATACGGAGAGGTGGCACTCTTTCCTATTATGTAGATGGCGCCTTGATTGGCACTAAGACTCCATCTTTTTTAGGTACGGTTTCCAACAACAGCTCTCTCTGGATTGGCAATGACAAAGCCTCCAACAATACCTTTAATGGTAATATCTCACAATGCCAAATCTGGAATATTGCTAGAACGGAAAGTGAGATTGCGGAAGCCAAGGACCTAAGTCTAGAAGGCAACGAAGCCGGCTTGGTCGCCTATTGGGAGATGGATAACGAAAATGGACAGGAGGTCCGCGACAAGACTGGCCTCTACGACGGTGTGTTAGGGAATTCGAATGGGAGTGAAAGTTTGGACCCAGCTTGGTCAACAGATGGCTGTGTGGAGGAAGATCTTGTTTCCACCTCTACCCCACAAGTATATTCTCTCAGCATTGCACCCAACCCAACCCGTAGTCGTCTAAGTATTGAAAATCCAAAAGGCGAAAACCTACAAGTACAAGTGCTTAATGAGCTAGGACAGTTGCTGTTCCGTGATACCGTTAGCGGCACCAATGGCGACATTGATTTAAGTAGCTACCCTAAGGGTATGTACTTCCTGATCATTGAATACAGCGGCCAGCGGTTTACTGAAAAGGTAATCAAGCAATAGTGCTGAAAAGGCCTTAAAACACAAAACTCGTGAACGGCATCGTAGGGAGTGAAATCCCGGAGTGCATTACCCAAAATGGTTCCGTTAGATGACAACTGTACCGCAGCAAAAGCTGCATAATCTGTTTCACAAGCATCACAACTGTATTCGAATTCCTTGCTTAGATCCTGCCAGCCGCATAAGGGGTCATTAATGGCTACTTTTAAGCAATTGATTAGATCTGGCTTGATGGCAGGCTTTCCTCGGTCTCTGAGGATTTGACTAAGATTGATGGGAGTACCACCTACGTAGGGGTTCCATTCACCAATTGTGTAATCGTTGACCGCGTCACAGCCGTTACGTACCGCAAAAAAGAAAGAACTCACGGGCAGATTCTCGGCCAGCGTAATGTAAACATCCTCCCCGTAGCAATACTTATCTACTGGGCTTCCCGTGGCATCTACAAATTCAAACTCCGGTTGTTGCACTTTCTCCAGGACGAAGTTATCAATGGCAAAGTCATCGAAAATATTCAGATTCGATAGCACTAGTTCAAAGATTTGGTCATCCCCCGTCAAGTGAATACAAGCACTGTAGGTATTCCAGTCAGCAGCGTCACCAACAATAATGGTTTGCTGTACTATTATACTTGAAAGGAATTGCCCCGTGCGCAGCTCGATCTCAATATCTCGATTATTGGGAAACCGCTTTACCAAATCAAAACTGACACGGTAATCTCCCGGATCGAAGTTGTCAACAATCCAAAGGATATTTCTTTCCGTGTCAGGATTAGGTCCTACATTATGCGTATTGTAGGACATACAGTTCCCATTATCCTGGGCCGGAACATTTGGAAACTGATTACATACCGCATCCAGATTATCCCCCAGTCGCCGGGCGTCGAGGCATTGAGCATTGTCAACAGCGGTAAACTCAGAGCGCACATTGCCATTCGGCATGAAGGGGTCGCCATTTTCGAAATTCAGGAAGTAATCCGTTTGCGCATGGAGGGCTTGCCCTACAAATAGTAAACAGCCCAGAAAGAGCATTGTCTGCAGCAGGATCTGCTTCCCTAAATCATAAGTTTGGTGTATCATCAAATTAAGATTTAATGGTGATTAAATAGAAGTCTGTCACTGCGCCGCTCGCGCAGAACAACGGCTGTGACTCGGGATAAACCCAAGCCACAGTGTTGTGCTAAGCAGCAGCTACTTAGAACTCACAGTCTGGATCAAAGAAGCACTCCAACCAGGAAGTAACTAATGGAAAGTTGCCAGTTGGAAAACCACCAGTGGGACGCGTACCACCTTCGGTCGGTGGCTCACCGGTAGGATTGTTGTCATCATCATTGTTGTTTGGATTATGCGGTGGAGGATCGCAAGGGCATTCGTCCCAGATGGATTGGATGCCTTCCAAACAGAGACAATAGTCCGTGCCGGTCGGAGTTGGAGGAGTCTGTGAGAAGGCCGGGTTGGCCAACGCAAAGAGTCCTAGAAAAAAGCAAAATTTCAAGAGAGTCTTCATTCGAAAAAATATTAGTATTACACCTACTCTATTATGGCTTTTCGGTATCCGCCTTATTCGTAAAAAGGCATTAAGATCCCCATCAGACCTACTGGTCCAAAAGCTGGACATCGTCTTAATTGCCTTAGTTTTAGCTAATGGAGAATGGTGCAAGGAGGCAGTCTGGAATCGACTTTGAACCAAGAGGCAGCCTCCTCAACACCAATTTTTAGGAGTGGAAATGTAATGTGGAAAGCACGTGGCACACAATATTGTGGCGTTATCCTAGCCAAAACCCGGTCCAAAATTAGGGACCAACTTGCTGTACTGAAAACCAACTGCTAACGCACGGTATTCGCATACATCCTTACAGAAAGAGCAGTCCGGTGAGCCAGACCAGAAAATAGCGCCACACGGATAAATGGTCGCTTCGTTCTTGTAGGTGCAACTGGTCTGATTATAAGATTGGTGGAACTCACACTCGTCCCAAGTCGTCCAATAGATAAATACCTTGTCTAGGAAAACACCGTTTTCTTGTGGTGCAATTTCCTCCCCGATACTATACAAATGGTCTCCCAACGCTTGAATATCTGAAACCTCTACCGAGCAGTTGCCGTCAAAGCCTAGATAAGTCCAGGGATTATAGATACCACACTTCTCCGCTACGTCGCCCTCGTAGTACTGAATTCCCAGCGTGGTCTGTACTTCTACCGTATAATTGACGGGAATAGCAACAATAGGTGTACGGCAATTTAAATAGTCTTCCAGGACCTCTCCACCGTCTAGCACGGGTCCGTTACTAGTGCAATCTCCAATATCCCCCTCGCCCATACACGGAAATGGCCAGGTAATGGTTGGCGAACCGGTGGGCAAGGTAGTCGTACAATCAGGGGAGGGAATACCGCCTCTGCGCAGCGATAAAATTTCATCCTCTGTCGATTCCATACTTGCCACCTCTTCATTAAGGGTAATTTCCATCTGTTCCTGGCAGCTGCTCAGCAAAAAAAGCAGCAGGGCCAGGCTGGCCAATAAGTTTAGCGTAAGGCCTTTAGATAATCGATTCATCATTCTGGTTTTTAAGTCACGGCACAAGGATGGTGTTCCAATAGTGGGTTTTTCGCCTCACTACTAGATCAGGATAGTACTCATGACAATTGTTGGTAAAAAAAGAGAGCGTGGTTTTCAGGTTCAATCAAGCGCTACATTTAAAGGAGCATGCGTTACTCGATCCTTTGAGCTATCGCTTTTCATTTCACTACGATTGTTACGCTCGTACACTATTTAAATCCTTAGGCCCGGGGGCCTGTGACATTTTTTTTCGTTTTTATTTTTTCCATAAAAAATTGTCACACTTGGCTTGCTCAGGGATTAGAATGACAGACATCAGTATTAAATCATTCTTATTATTTCGCTAATGAGAACGTCCAAATTTGAGGCCAAGCCTATGCTTACAGTACAGCAATTTGCTGAAGCTTTTTTCCCAACGCTAATTAAGCAAATAAGTACTAAGGCAGAAATCGCACTAAGAGATGCAGTACACATCGGAGAAATAGTCGTTCACAAGTTAAAATCACGATTCAGAGCCAATAAGCCACGCCCGATTCATGTTTTCCAACAGGCAATCGCTATAATTGCAGCACGGGAAACCAATAAATATAAACGGTTGACAGAGAAGAACTTTGGCTTATCTGAGGAAGCTTTTGCGGAAATGACTAGCAAGCTCCAAGCGGGTGATGAAAGTCTGTTCGAACAGGTATTTCTTACCCACTTTAAGTCTTGTGTAGCCTTGCTCAAAAAGAAGTATAGAGCCTCGCATCAGGATGCTTACGACGCCACCATGAATGCCATGCTTGCTTTTTGTAGAAATCTCAAAGCAGGGAAAGTTGAGTACGGTAATCTGCGGTATCTCTTTACCCAGATGGCTACCCACAATTACCTAAAATGGATACAGCGGCAAAGCAAAACGGAAGAGTTTACGCAATTGGATTTTGCGGAAGAACTACCTCGTTTTGATCAAGAAAGTTTCGAGTTATTGGGGCAAGCCTTCGCCAAATTAGGGGACGGCTGCCGAGATTTACTCAATGCTTTTTACTACAACGAAAACACGCTACAACAAATCTCGGAGAAAACCAACCGGAGCTACGTAGCCATCCGAAAACAAAAGCAGCGCTGTATTGAAAAGCTTCGGGATTTCTTTACAGCACTCAATTAAATTACCAACCCTCAGTATAACAGCAATATAATGATCGATTTAAATCAATATAAAGACGGGAGCGTATCAAAAGAGGAGTTGGAGGAGTTCACCAATGCGTTTATGCGTGCCAAATACGATAACGACCGCAAGGAACGTTGGCAAGGCTTATTAGCTAGCGAGCAGAATTTTGGCCGGCAAGAGAATACGCAAGCAACAAAACGAATTAGCAGAAGAGTATTCCTTTGGGCGGCGAGCGCAGCAGCTGTGGCGCTCATTGCAGTACTGCTCCTATTTGGGCCGGGCTCCTCCCCGGCTTCTTATGAGCAACTAGCTGACAATTATCTGTCCGAAGAGTTCTACGAGAACCGAGAAGATGATAGCCGGGGAGATCAGGATGTGGAACAAATGAACGTAGAAGCAACTGTGGCTTACAATCAAAAAGACTTTGCCACAGCCATAGCCCGTTACGAAACGATCATTGCCCGTGGCCAAGGTGATGATACGCACCATTTCTTCCTGGGCTTAAGTTATCTCTACACCGCAGCCTACGAGGAAGCCATTCGTAATTTCCTAAAAGTGCCGGAGTTGAATCCGAGTAGTAAGTTCATACAAGAACATCGCTGGTTTCTGGCCTTGGCTTATCTAAAGAACATGCAAGTTGAGGAGTGCAAAAGTATGCTACAAGCGATACAGCCTAGAAATTGGAAGTATCAGGAAGCACAGGAATTGCTGAAAGCCATTGATCGATAAATCACTAGGTGCTTAGAGGCCTAGTTCTGTAAGCACGCTGTTTCGCTGTAGACTATCCTCATTCACCGGCACTGGCCACCCTATGAAGGATAACTCCATTCCGGTAATGCGACCTTGCCGATTGACCATGACGGGCGTTTTTGTAATGTCTTCGCTGAGCAAGAAAGTGCCCAGAGCACCTTCACAAGCAGTTAGCTGATGCGCAATGGAAGCGAAGAGTAACCCTGCCGAAGACAGTATGCTGGTTTCACCGTAGTGAGCGCTTAGTTGGCACGCGATGCCCTTTTTTTGCGCCAGCTGATATATCCGTAGAGTATTAAAGAGACCACCATTTTTTGAGAGTTTTAGGCTAAAGTGATTACAGGCTTGGAAATCAATGAGGTACTTAGCATCTGCGAGGGTACATAGGGCTTCATCGGCCATGATGCGTGCATCAGCGCCGTATTCTTCTACTAGCTTTTGAGAATCTTTCGTGGCCTGCGCTTCCAGCGGTTGCTCAAAGGAGTTAACGCCTAGGGCTAGTCCCGCTTCAATTTGGCGGCGAGCCTGCTCTAAATTCCACCCACCATTAGCATCCATACGAAGAGGAAGATCATTACCAAATAGTTCCTGCATATCTTTTATCCGCTGCTCATTCGCTGCCACTTCAGCCCGGGCTTTAAATTTCCAAGAGCCAAAGGAAAATTGGGCCAACAGTGGACGTAACTTCTGCCAGTTACCAAAGGGAAGAACCCCGCTGTAGCTTACTTCTTGAGGTGCTCTACGAAGCGAAAAGGCTTCGGCCAAATCTTGCTGATATTCCCAGGACCAAGCGTCTAGGAGTGCTAACTCTAAGGCGCAGACCAGGGCCGGACCAGCACCGGCTAGCAATTGTTGACCGGTCCAGGTTTCGATATCAGCAAGGGTTGCAAAAGATTGCTGGCAGAGTTCTGCCTTGATCTGCTGAAGTGCTTCCATTACACCAGTTGCACTTTCACCCGTCACATAAGTACGTGGGCAGGCCTCTCCGTAACCAATACTTCCCTCCTTCGTTTGCAAGCGAACAATAACCGAATCGGCCCGCCGGGTATTTTGATTGGCCTGGGCAAATTGCAGGCGCAATGGCGTTCGCAGGTGAAAGAAAGACATTGTAGTAATGTTCATGGCATTTGGTAATTGAAGGTGTTTGATCAGTTGGTTGGATTGGCCGGTACAAGACCGGCCAATCATAAAGTTCAAATTCTGGTTTACGTGGCATTAAGCGCTGAGCACCAAGGATGCTGGCGCCGGCATTGGTGCAGGTATAGGACGGCGACGAGCTTGCTTCGCACGGTACTTGCTAAACATGTACCAAAGGTTGCGCAGCGTCGCGGGTCCCATCGTCAGCAGGCCAGAGCCTTGTTCGTAACTGGGATTAGCCTGGGCAAAGAAAGCGATGTCTGGATCCCGGAGTTTGTCCGGGCGAATCAGCATTTGCGGATCGCTCACCAGAAAGCTGTCTTTGCGTACGGTTCCGGTGCTGATGCAGTAGCGTTCACCATAATTGGTAGTTCCGAGAAAATCTCTCAGGCACTGCATCGATTTACTTAGCATCTGCCCGGCCGCCGGGTAACAGTCTACCAAATTCTTGGCAAACACCAGATAAGCACGGTACGTAAGGGCATCTGCCCAAAAAACAACCTGCCGGGTTAGGAAAGAACGCCAAAACATGCTCACGATCTTCAAACCGGTTCGGTTAATCAGGCCTTTACCACGTACACCATCCGTAACAACGGTCTGGCCAAAGTAAATGGTAAGGAATCGTTTACGTTCCACCTTGGTCTTCTGAATGCGCAATCCGGTAAAGCCTACCAGTTTAGCACCAGCCCAGTAAAGGGCATAGTGAGTATTCTTTTGGATACGAGCGCGAAAACTTTCAGCAGAGTAGTGATAGTACGGGGAATAAATGTTCCACATTTCTGTAATTACCTCTTCGCGGAGGTCATTGGTACAGATCTGGATACTGATTTTGTTTTGCATTTAACTACATCTTGAAGTGATGAAACAAAATTGCAGGAAGTATTACCAGTATGCTAGTGCTACTGGGCAACTGGTCCGAATGAGACTATGATGGGTAGAGTTG
>JBCBWU010000227.1:0-10743 GCA_039816955.1 Bacteroidota bacterium | reverse complement strand
CCCTAACCGCTTCGGTCAGCATATACTGTACTTGAAGAGGTTTGGAGGCGCAAACCTCTTCAACGTCAGTATATTTACCCTCACCTATTGCGCCTAAGACCTGAGCTACCATCGCAATACTCAGCATCCCTCCGCACTGCAACAGCAACAATGAAAAAGGAAATACGTCAAGAGCTTGTGAGGTGTAATCGATATACCTTAGGACAGGTTTAGCAAATAAACGGTAATTTAAATACCAGAAAACTAATAAATTGATCAAGGGTTTGACTGTTAACGGTCAATTCCGAGCATAAGACAATACTTTAATAATATGAAAAGAAATGACTTGAAGCTACTTGTAGGGGAAGCTAACCTAGACAAAATATTTTTAAAACTAAGAGAGATTCTTTCTGATGAGCCTGCCTTGTTTAACGAACTAATGATGATAAGTGCTAATTACAAAACTTTAAGAAAATCCGTAACAACTAGTACTGCTGATAATAAAGAAGTTGACAGGGCACTGAATAAAGTTAGAACAAGTTTGCTGAACTTAATCGACCATTTATCAGAATCACAGTTATCCGATAGAGCTAAACCAGAAATCAGCAATGGTAATGATGAATTAATCGGTACGAAAGGGACCAAAAACTCAGAAGGTCTAGATGCTCAAAGTTTTTTCTATACGCTGGATGATAATGTATCAGCAAGCTTTCCGAACCTTATTGATGGAGCCAGTAGCGTTAAGATACTGGCAAGAACAGGTGTTAACCTATTAAGTCAGTATCACCGAAATTTTTTGGAATTGGGAAATTCGGGATGTGACATTAGACTTTTGATAATTAGCCCAGAATCCGATGCAACAAAATATGTATATGGGGATAATTCAGAAATGTTCTATGGAAATGCGAAAAAGACAGATTATTATGTTAAGAAATTGCAAGATAAGCTTGGAACGGCATTCCAAGTTAGAAGTATTAAACATGCTCCAACCATGGGCATAATGATTATTGAGAAGAGTCAGAAAGAGAACTGTTTTATAGTATGTCAGTTTTACTTTTCACATAGTCTTATTGGCAGAGACCGTCCTTTATTTAGAGTCAATTACGGAGATAAATGGTATCGCCCATTTTTTAATGAATTTAATGAATTATGGAAGAGCGGTGATAAATGGAGTCTAAAATCAGTTGATAATGAAAAATAACCCTTTTATAGCAAAGTCAATAGTCAAGATTGCTTTTGCAGAGTCGCCGAACTTTTATGTAATTTATAATCAGGCGCCAATTTTACCTGGGCACTCACTAGTTATACCTAAAAAGGAAATTATTAGTTTCAGAGACTTTTCGGATTTTGAAATAGTTGAATTAACGCTTTTAAGCAGAAGAGCAGTTGAAGTTTTGGAAAAGGTCTTTGGAGCTAGGGATTTTAATTGGACAATCCAAGATGGAGAAGCTGCAGGGCAGACTGTTCCGCATTTTCATTTACATCTAATTCCCAGAAAGCAAGGGGATTTGAACGATCCAGGAGATTGGTATCCGGAGTTAATAGATAGCTACTCTGGTAAAAATATTGACAGTGAGTCTAGAGTAAAGTTTTCACAGGTAGAGTTAGAATTAATCGTCTCGCAAATTAGAGATATTGCTGTAGAGGCAAACCTGAAAACTTCGTATGGCCAGGGAGAGATCAATAATATGCTAGAAGATATGATCAAATTATAAGCACATAGCTTACTTACTACGATAATCCTCGTGGCTTCGGACTGACGTGGTAGCCTGACCGAGGGATAACAGTCACCACCTCTACTAACTGACTCAAAGTCATAAAAACGTCTTATCCCTTACTTACGCTTTCTCTGTTTGAACCATCCACTCCCTTTGTAAATTGTAAGGAAAAGCTTTTCTCATGACGGTTAGCGAGCAAAATATCATCACCATGTCTTACGAAGTACGAGAGGGCGGGCCCGGTGGACGCATGGTAGAGCAGATGAGCTCTCATTATCCTTTCAAATTTCTGTTTGGTACGGGAAAGTTATTACCTGGCTTTGAAGCAGCCATTGCTGGCTTAAGCGAGCGCGATTCCTTTGCCTTTACGCTACCACCCCAGGAAGCCTACGGTTTTGTAGAAAAAGGAAATATCGTTGACATTCCAAGATCGGTCTTTGATGAAAGTCCGGACCTAGCTGGACAGACACTTGATGAAGGACAGTTTGTTGCCCTTACTGATGACCTGGGAAAAGCTCATAATGGTACTATTCTTAACTGGGGGGAGGCTTTTGTCAAAGTGGATTTTAACCATGCCTTGGCTGGGAAAACGCTACATTTCAAGGGAGTAGTCTTGAACATCCGCAAGGCCACGGTGGACGAATTGGTACGGGGTACTTATATCCAGGAAGGGGGAGTACGGCGGTAGACATATGGTACGGACCCAAAATTTGTCAGCGGATTGACCGCTAATATCTAGGCTCACGTGAGCAGATGTGTCCAGAAACTGTTAAATTGATATTGATCTAAGTGCGCTGTTATGAAAACAACCCTGTTTCTACCTTCTCTCATCTTCTTTATTGTTCTACTGGTTGGTGCTCCAGCCCAGCTCAGCGCCTGCAGCTGCGGCGAATTCCCTACCTTCTGTGAAAGAGCGGTTGACTATGATAAACTACTAGTTAGAGTCATTGATCATCAGATTGCTACTTATACTAGTGGTTTCGAGGAGTTTTTCACGCAAGTGGAAATACTAATGGACCTTGATCAGGGTGGCTATGCCGATACTATCAGCCTGGTAAATCAGAATGGAGTAAACTGCAATGCAGATATTTTTAACTGGCCCCTGGGCGACTCGCTTATCGTGAGCATTCCTTTTGCTGAAATAGCCTCTTGGCCAGAAGAGTTGAGTAACGCTCCCACTCATGCTAGTTATGACTTGGTTGGTTGCGGCACCTATTTCCTGGCGGTGGAAGATGGCCGCCTAGGCGGAGGAGAAGTAGAATTAGTTGACCTAGCAGCTTTTATTGCTGACCCATTCAACAACTGCCCTATCCTTAACTCTACGGAAGAAGTAGATCCTTTTGGGGCAATACAACTTACTCCTAACCCGGTTCAGGAAGAACTCCGGGTGCTTAATCTTACTTCCACATCCATACAATTTCAATTGTACACAATCGACGGGCGACCTATCCACAGCATTGACCTCCGCGCTAAGCAAGTGGGCACCTTTCCCATGAGGGATTTACCCCCAGGAGTTTACATTGTTCGCCAAATTGCCGACCGGCAAGAACAAAGCCAATTGGTCATTAAACACTAGCGGCACGCCCCGATTCTACGAGCATCTCGCGCAAGCGCTCATTGTAGGCACTAGCATTCATCAATTCCTCCACACTTAAGTGCATACGGTAGCGCCAATAGTGTGGTATGATAGCTGGAATATTGATGCGCTCCGATTCGGGATCAGGATGACGTAATTCACCATCCATAGCCAGCATATCCTGCAGCGGGAATACGGTCCACATCGTTGGCCAGTTTAAGTGCTGTTGAATAATGGCATGAGCCAACTCTGGTGTACAGGTATCAGGACCTTCGCCCCACCAACCTAGTTCACCATTACAAAAACGCTGGCGACGCTCCGGACTTTCTTCCTCCCACCACAGGCGAATAGGAGACATATCATGTGTACTGGGGCTACACACCGACCAATAAGGTATATCTGCTGGGCTCAAGAACTCTGTCTTTGGATTCTTGGCCATGCGCTGAATTTCAAGTGATAAAATGCCCAAATCTTTCATTACGTCAGGTACACAAGCCGGTACCATGCCCAGGTCTTCTCCACAGATCAGCATATTGGTGGCCTCTTTCATGGCGGGTAATTTGGTCATGCCCTTGCCCCGCCAAAATTCTTCTTGCCTACGGTAGAAGTAGTCATTGTACATGTCCATTAACTGGCCTTGAGTGTACCCATCCAATAGGCGGTACGACCAGGTTTTCTGCATGTCAATTCTCGGGTGAAAGGCCGTACCATTGCTGCCCGGCACCTCAAAGAAAAGCACATTGCTTACTAGGGAGAAGAGGCGTTTCCTCAGATGCTCCTGCTCCGAGCTCAAGTGCTCTTCAATTTCACTTTGCGTGCTGAAAGCTGCTTTGAGTTGTAGTCGATCGTGAAAAGGCGTCAGGAAATGTTCTAGTACATAATTGGCCTCCTCCCCAAATACCTGATGGACAATTTCCGTAGTAATGTAGGGCTGACAAAAGCGAGCGAAATCGAAATAAACACCCCGCTGATAAAACTCATCCTGTTGAATAGGTAAAGCTGGGTTAAAGCGCCCCATGATGCCCTCCATTTGTTCAATGGGTGTTTCCCAAATTCGGAAGAACCCAAGAATATGGTCAATGCGGAAGGCATCAAAATAGCGGCTCAATTGGGTGAAGCGCTGTTTCCACCAACGGTAGTCCGTCTTCGCCATTTCGTCCCAATCGTAGGTTGGGAAACCCCAGTTTTGACCTTCGGTAGCAAAGTCATCCGGTGGCGCACCGGCCTGACCATCCATGTTATACAATTCGGGTTCAAACCAAGCATCAGCGCTGTAGCGGTAGATACCGATTGGAATATCTCCTTTCAGTACAACACCTCGCTCCCGGGCATAATCGCTAGCCGCCACTAGCTGCTTATCCAGGTGGTACTGCAAATAGTAATGGAAAGCAATCTCATCGTAGCTTTTACTCTTGGGGTCTGTCAATTCCGCAATTTCAGCTTCCTGATAGACTTTATGCGTCTCCCAATCATTGAAATTCGCGGTATTGTACTTGTCCCGCAAATAGCAGAAGGCCGCATATGGACGCAGCCAGTATTCATTCTCCTGAAAGAAAGCCTGGAAGGACTCGCTCTTCAGCCACTTGGTCTTCGCCTTTTTGTACACCTTACGGGCGTAGT
Organism: Bacteroidota bacterium; assembly: GCA_039816955.1. Classification (GTDB taxonomy): domain Bacteria; phylum Bacteroidota; class Bacteroidia; order Chitinophagales; family Saprospiraceae; genus Lewinella. Next base: position 5,850 of record JBCBWU010000227.1, on the reverse strand, counting down.
CAACCTTGAAGTGGGTGACGGCTTCGTAATCAACCTGCTCCAGGGTGTTTAGCTCCTTACGTTTTTTCTCCAGGGTCGCCTTGTTGATGGTGTGCTCCAACTCATCAATGCTCAGGTATAGCGGGTGTAGTGCAAATACGGAGATAGCCGCGTACGGATAGGAGTCGACCCAGGTCTTGCTAGCTGTAGTATCATTCACCGGTAGGATCTGTACCATTTGCATCCCAACAGTTTTCGCCCAATCCACCAGTAATTTGATGTCGGAAAACTCTCCACTGCCAAAGCTTTGTGCTGTACGCAGTGAAAAAACTGGTAAAGCCACACCAGATCCTTTCCAGTTACCATCAGGGTGACCAAAGTCGGTATCCGTTTTGATAACTAGTTCGGGTCCGTAGGGCACGTTGTAGGTCCGGTTGTTTCCGGTTTCCCAGGTATAGACCTCGCGCGTCTTGGGATCAAGCAGGACATATTTATATTCCAGATGTTGACCAGGACTTACCTGGACGCTCGCCTGCCAAACCGGATAGTTTTTACTGCCTAGCAGCAATGCATCCTCTGGTTGCCAATTGCCAAGTTTCTTTGTATTGCCGACGATTGCCAATTGTAAATGGCTCGGCACTCGGACTTGCAGCATTTGAAATTCCACCTGCACTTTGCCAACGGCTTTCTTACTGCTTGCAGCTTTACGTAGCTTACCGGGCTTAAAGATGACATCCTCAAAGGAAGAGGCGTGTAGCGCTATTTCGTCACTTTGAGCGCTTCGCCAAGTGTCTTCCAAAAGCACCGTATTAGCCTTGGGGCGCTTGATGACCCGATCAATCTCCAATTCTCGAATTACGGTTCCATCTTCTCCTCTGACCTCATAGTGATAACCCACCTGAGGCGGTAACTTATCGAGGGTCACCGTTGCTTGCCATATGTTCTCTTCGGTATAATCTAAAGGAAGGCCAGCAAGAGGCGCAAAATCGGAAACAATATGCAAGCGCTGCCCCCAGCGTGTCTGGTAATGAATGGAAAATCGGATCTGCATAACTGACGATTTTGTAATGGGGGCTAAATATAGGTTGAAGTTTGCAGCTGTGGATAAAATTAGAAGACTTTCAGCGGAGCAATATCAAATTCAGTGGCAATCAAAATTACAGTGGCCTTTTTGTCATTAAGATGAACGCGATCATCATCGGCTGTCCGGATTTATGCAGTTTCGTTATCTTCAAGAATTCAAGTGGTGGCCAAGCCGCCAGAACTTAAGCAGACTGGTATAAATGAAAAACGTTCTATTTCCCCTCATCGCTCTGGCGTTGTTATTGGGTACTACCGTAAACGCCCAAGTAAAGGCCCTCGTTGGCGGCACGCTGATTGATGGATTTGGGGGTCACCCCATCCATAATAGTGTAATCTTAATTGATGGCGATCGAATTACCGCTATCGGACACCAAGGTAATCTAGTGGTTCCAAGCGAGGCAGAGGTCATCTCTACGGAAGGCATGAGTGTCCTCCCAGGCCTATGGGATATGCACGTGCACTTGATGATCAATGGCCACGCTGACTACGCCCACTGGGATACCGCCTACATTGACAAGCTGGGGGATATCATCATGCCTGCTTCAGCCCATCAATTACTCATGGCCGGAGTAACCAGTGCCCGCGACCTTGGTGCACCATTAAAGGAAAGCATTGACGTCCGCGACCGCATCAATAATGGCGAAATACCTGGCCCTACTATGTACATGAGCGGCCCTTTCATTCAACACAAACCCTACCCCGGCACGGAAGCCTTTCGTTGGGGCGTATCTGGCCCAGAAGACGGCCGCCGCAAAGTCCGCGAGTTGGCGCAAGCTGGCGTAGATTGCATAAAACTCATTGATCAGGACCAAATGACCCTGGCTGAGGTAGAAGCCGTGGTGGATGAAGCGCATAAAAACGGCCTGACCGTAGTGGCTCACAGCCACCGCCCCGAGGAGATTCGCCGTGGCCTTGCCGCAGGTGTGGACTGTTTCGAGCATACCGGATTGTCTTCGGCCCCAGAATATCCGGCGGATGTGATGGAGATGATCAAAGAACGCACTGCACAAATGAACTTAGGCCCCTTGTTCTGGACTCCTACTGTAGAAGGCCTTTACAACTACGAGTACAAGCGCGACAATCCGGAAGAGCTAGATAATGACTGTTGGCACCTGGGGCTACCAGAAGATATCATCGAAGATATTGAGCAGTCTATTCAATACCCAGGTCGCCTCCCGTACTTCCAATTGACACCCTCACGCCGCCCCACTCTGGAACGAAAAGTTAAGCAACTCATGGACGCTGGAGTAGTTTTAATGATCGGCACTGATAGCGGCATCCCCATGAAGTTTCATTGCCAAAGCACCTGGCACGAACTAGATGTGTGGGTGAACGAATTTGGTATTGACCCTATGTACGCGATCAAAGGTGCCACCTACTGGCCAGCAAAACTGATGGGCGTAGAACAGGAGTATGGAACAATATCCGAAGGCAAATTTGCCGATATTATTGCGGTAAAGGGTGACGTCCTGCGCTACATCAATCTTTTATCAGACGTGGATATGGTGATTAAGCATGGGGAAAGGGTGAAGTAGGGGGGATTTAGTTGAATTAGTGAATTTGGTTGAGTTGGTGAATTTGGTTGAGTTGGTTCAGCCTCCTAGCGTCGGCTTTAGTTAGTTGGTTTGAGTGTTAGAGTGTTCGTTTTTGAGTGATTCAAAATGCTATTTTCGTCGTTCGACAAAACTTCAGTGCAGTCGGATTACTCTAATTCATCTGACTTGCACTTTAACTGCTACTTTCACCCTGCAAAGACCCGGCATAGCCCTAGTATTCTAATTCTAATTTTAATTCTCACGCTAATTCTAATTCAATCGGACAACCCTTTACGAATAGTAAAATAAAACCTACTCCCCTCCCCTACCTTTGAGTCGACCCAGATGCGGCCGTCGTGTTGTTCTACGAGCTTTTTGCATAAGGCTAGCCCAATGCCGGTACCGTCGTATTGCTGTTGATTGTGCAGGCGTTTAAAAATGAGGAAGATGGTATTCTTAAACTCTTCTTCGATACCAATGCCGTTGTCTTGGACGACAAAACGCCAGTAATTTTTCTCTTCCGATAGACTGACATTCACCTTTGGGCTTTGATCGGCTTTAGTGAATTTCAAACCATTACTGATTAAATTTTGCAGAAGCTGCTTGAGTTTAATCCGATCAGCAGTGATATTATATTCAAGCTTCTCCCAGGTGAGTTGGCCACTGGTGTTTTCGAGTTGGATACGAAACTCAATTTGCAATTCTTGTTGCAATTTTTGCAGGTTTACAGTAGTGAGCTCGCGTTTAACCGTATTGGCTCGGGAAAATTTGAGCAAATCCTCGATGAGTAGTTGCATACTCACGGCGCTTTGGCGGATAAAGGTCAGATATTCGCGCTCCGTGTGCTTAAGTCTGGCCCCCAGCTGATTTTCTAGTAAGTTTGCGAAGTTAACAATGGTCCCAATGGGCGCGCGTAAGTCGTGGGAAGCAATATAGGCGAAGTTCTCCAACTGCATATTGCTCTCGATATAGGTTTGCAGCTCTCGGTTTTGTTGATTGAGTTGCCGCAACTGATATTGTATGAGTTCTTCTTGCTTTACTCGTTCGGTAATGTCGTGATACACCCTCACGAGTAGTTTTTTTCCGCTGATCTCTAGTCGCTGTTCCGTTGCTTCAACATCAAAATAAAGGTTTGCAGAATGTTGAAACCGAATAACCTCCTTACTCTTACCTTGCTTATAAAGCCGTTTTACAATACGATCAAAGAGTTCCATTGATCGTTCGCCATTGGGCTGGATAAGTGGTACAATTTTACCAAGTGCCTCACGAGTTCCAAAAAGCTCATCCGGACTTTGAAAGAGCCGTTTCATTCTTTCATTACGCAACAGTATCTCTCCGCACGGATTATTAACCGGATGGTAATTAGAGACATCCACAATGTCAATACCCTCCGTAGCATTACTAACTACTGCTTGGTAAATGGCCTCCCGTTCGCGCAGTAAAGCTTCTGCTTGTTTGATCTCCGAAATATCCATGAACGTGACTAGGACGTATAGGGGTGCTCCGGATTCATCAACGTGCAACTTACTACCGCCCCTAAACCACATATACTCCCCATCCTTGCGGCGAACTCGAACTTCAGAAAAAACCACCTCGCGTTGGCCGCTGAGCATTTCTATTACTTTCTCAGCGTACAATTTCTGATCATCAGGATGGAGCAAACTGATAATAGATGTACCCTCATTTTCTCGTCGATCGTAACCGAGCATCGCATCAGCCATCGCTGAATTCAAAGCAATGTTCCCAAATACATCCACCTTACAAATACCTACCGGTGCCAGATCAATGAACTCTCGATAACGAAGTTCTGACTCTTCCAGCGCTTTTTTTTGAGCGTAAGCTCGGCTGTAATCTCGGAAAATCAGATAGATATTACTAGCTTGTTCAGGATCAGGAAGAATGGTGACTTCGGCAGGAAACAACGTGCCGTCTAGCTTTCTAAAAAATAGCGGCAACCGCTGAGCGTTACCAGTATCTACCGCCTTAATACGGCCCTCCAACATAAGATCTAAGGTGAGGCTACCGTCAGGCTGTTTCTCCGGGAATATCTGTAAGAAATGAGTTGTATCGATTAGTCCATCCGGGCAGCGAAACATGCTACAGAAGTGCTGATCACTATCCAAAAGTTGACGCTCTTGAAAATTATACAGGCAGACCGCTCCGGGCAAGCTAAAGAGTAGTTGCCGAATAGGGTACGGGTGATCAGCCTTGTCTTTGTCCGGTTGTGATGCTAGTCGGTTGTTGGCCTCTTCCAGCAATAATTCTTGCTGCTCTACTCTACGTTCTAGCTCTTCAATGTAAGCAGTAAGCTTGTGCCGTTCTGCATCTGTAATTTTCTCCAGACTGTCCTTGATGGCGTCATTCATTATCCTAAAGTGAGTACATGCTCATTCAGGATTTCGGGGTTGTCTCAATGCTTAAGCATAATAGTATCATCGTGTAATACATTCAAAAATATGCGATTCCTGGCACAAATTCCTATTTGGAAGCAAAGTAATGGGTACTTTCTCTAGCCAGAAGAAGATATGCAGCTAGGACTTCTTCGCCCTAGCTGCCAATTAATGCGCCAATTTGGTGTAGATCAGTTTATTAACCGGTCTTTCCGTATTCAAATATTTCCCCTGCCGACAAGCTGCGAATAGCATCAATTAAGGCTTGTGGGGTTTGGGTCGGCTTGCGTTCATCAAGATGCATCCAGGTGCCCTTTACGGAAATATGAGCCACCTAGTTTCCTAATTGTTTGGTAAATCATTTTGGGTACGCTTATGGATCACCGAAACGCATAAAGCATAATTTGGGCATAAAAGCAACTCACTAAAAAGATGGAATGGAAGGTAGATACACTGAACGGTTATCAGGAAAGCCAGTTTTACCTACTATCCCTCACCTGGATAGGCTACTTACCCAGAGGATCACCTTTACCAACGCCTGGGTAACCCCCGTTTGTACACCTACCCGGGCCACTCCGTTTTGGCAGAATGATTTCTTGCTAATTACAAGGATGATAAAAACAATCAGATTCTGCTGCCCCCCAAGAAGTAGGGCAACGGCAAAATACAGCATGCAGATGCTCAATTTTAACTCATCATTCTCACTACTGACCTAAATCGGCCGAATTAATTATTTTTGTTCCCACAGAAAAATCCGAATGATTCTTCGTTTTGTTTAATGTAGAGAATCTATACCGAAGCCGAAGTGGTTTGAGAATCCAAACCATCTTCGCTACGAGTATATACTCGCGTGAAGTCGTTTG
>JBCBWU010000226.1:0-10881 GCA_039816955.1 Bacteroidota bacterium | reverse complement strand
AGCCCCAGAGTGCTAACACTGCCGGGAAGCGTACCGCCCACTCGCTAGCCCCGCCGTGTATCCACATAGAAAGGGCCAGGATCCAATTCCAAAGTGGAGGCTTGTTGTAGTAATACTCTCCGTGCAGGGTGGGGGTAATGAAGTTGCCACTCCAGATCATCTCGAGCGCTACGGTAGCGCGATTGCCTTCATCATCAATGAAAGGCTGTACGCCGAGGTTGACAAGAAATGCTAGTGGAATAAGGACCAGTATGAGGATCAGCAGCCAGCGAGGTAGTTGCACTTGTTTGTGTATCTTGGATGCGACTGCAAAAGTACACGGAATTACTTGTTGGAGCTAATCTGAGAATGACTCATTGTATCTTATGGTTTTCGATAATTCCTATATTTTCTTTTTCTGCGCCCTCGGAGTATTCAATTGTCTTTTAGTAAGCATCTATTTCTTGTTGCTGCAAAAGGAACCGCTATTAAAAAATAGGTTGTTTGGGCTGCTCGCTTTGCTTTTAAGTGTTCGTGTAGGAAAAACAGTCTACATGTCTTTCGAAAGCTCTAGTTATTTGTCATTGGCGCAAGTAGGATTATCTGCCTGTTTTTTGATTGGCATAAGCCTGTATTACTATGTGAAGGCTGATCTGGAGAAAAGAGATACCATCCCCATGTCCTGGTTGGTGCATTTCGGGGCATTGTTTTTCATCATCGTTTTAGTAGGGGTGACTCGGCCTTATCCCACGCATGTTGAATTTTGGAACACTTACTTTGTTTGGTTCATTTACCTGACTTGGGGTGCATATATCTTGGCATCGGGTTTTGAATTGAGGACACAGCTCTATGCGGTTCTTAGGCATCCTAACAAGAGTTCGACGGCCCATACCTGGTTAATTTTAGTCGCTCTGGGCAACCTGCTGCTTTTTACTGCCTACATTGTCGGGTATTATTGGCTGTATCTGGTCGAAATGCTCACCTTTTCGGTTGTTATTTATGGCTTGATCTTCTACTATTTATCCAGAAACGACCGGGATTCTATTTTTCAAAACGCCCCGGAAAAATATGTACGGAAAAGAATTAGTACGGCAGAGGTGCAACGCCTGCGAGAACATTTAGAGCACCTCATGCAAAGCGAACAGCTCTATAAGAATCCAGACCTTAAATTGGAGGATTTGTCCGCAAGATTGAATATATCTCACCACAAACTCTCCCAGTTGCTCAATGATAATATTGGGGAAAGCTTCCGCAACTATATCAATCGGCATCGAGTTGAAAAGGCTATCCTCTTACTACAGAAGAACGAGCTGTTCACGGTAGAAGCCATTGCATACGAGTCAGGGTTCACTTCTAAATCAGGCTTTTACACCACTTTTAAGAAGGTGACGGGTACTACACCGGCCAATTTTCGCAAGCAACTCAATCCTTAATTCTGGTCTTGGTTTATAAGCTAGGACTCTCTGATTATAACTTACCACCTACCGTTTCAGAAACTTATAGACGTTTGTTGAACACCAATCAACAAACGTATTATGAAAAAGTGGTCCTTCTTTATTCTAGTCCTATTTACGGCTGTCCTATCCCAAGCACAGACTCGATTAGAAAAACTCGATGAATTGGTTGCCTTCTGCCAGGAAAACCACAGATTCAACGGAAATATTTTGGTTGCCGAAAAAGGAGCAATCATTTACAGTAGATCAATTGGAATGGCTGATTTTCAAAAAGGCCAAGCATTAGACGCTAATACGAGTTTTTGCCTAGGTTCCATTTCTAAACAGTTTACTGCTTTTGCTATAATGCTGCTCAAAGACCAAGGGAAACTAGAATACTCCACCCGGGTTGGGCAAATCTTCCCGGAGTTACCCAAGTACATGCATCCCATCACGATGAAAAACCTAATGCAACACACTTCGGGCTTGCGAAGAACACATTATGGCGAACCCGATGGATTGACCAATGAAGACATTTTCCAAAATTTCCTCAAAACTGAAGGTGACACCTTGCTCTTTACTCCCGGAACAGATTTACGCTACAGCAATTCAGGGTTTATGCTGCTTGCCATGATCGTTGAGCGGGTATCAGGTCAGAGTTACGAGTCCTTCTTAAACGAGTATGTCTGGCAACCGCTAGGCATGACAAATACCTTCGTGATGAGTGAGGCTAATTATGACCGGCCCAATAGGGCTATCGGTTTTGATGGCTTTGGACATAAATCCGATTTTAATGTCCTCACCTATGGTTCTAATGGTGTTTACGCTTCGGCGGAAGACCTCTTTCGTTGGAGCCAATCACTAAGCGACGACTTAGTCATGGATTTTGAAAATAAATCAGAAGCATGGAAACCTGCTAAGTCCTTAAGTGGTGAATTCCTCCACGATCATATTCGAGAGGACAGCTGGCACTACGGCTTTGGCTTGGCTATTTACAAAGATCCTTTTTCAGGAGTAATTGGGCATTCAGGTGCATTTGGCGGCTTCTACAACCTCATCATGAAGGATTTAAAATATGACCGAGAAGTCATTATCCTTTCTAACAACGGTAGAATATTACCTCTCATTGAGACGGGAAAAGCCATGCAAAATATTTTAAGAGAAGAATCATACCTTAATCCTAAAATCTCTATCGATTTAGCACTTCGCAAAACTTACTATGACGATATCGATAATGGAATCCAGTACTATCATCAACTGAAAAAGGAGCACCCCACAGAGTACAAATTCAACAATGAATGGGAGCTGAATCGACTGGGGTACGCCCTAATAGCAGACGAGCGATATGCTGATGCCGTAAAGATTTTGCAGCTGCTTGTATCAGAATTCCCAGATCGACCGAACCCTTAAGATAGTCTTGGCGAAGCCTACTATCTCAACGGGCAATATCAGTTATCTCTTGAAAGCTACGAATCGGCCTTGCGAATTGATGACGGCTTCAACGTGGCGTGGATAAATGAAATGATTGATCGAAACAAGGAAAAACTCGCTACAGAAAATCGGCATTAATGTGTATGTTATACTTGCGTCATAGATACTTTACGCTTTTATCATGAAACCTTATCTCCAGATGCAAGACTTGAACTGCTTGTCCCTCAACTACCCTAGTTGCTATGGTCCGAAATTATCTCGATTTGTTGGCCTAGTCCTTCTACTTAGTCTTTCTTTTGCTTGTAGTCCTGAATTACAGGAGCAAGATGAACAAAGTGAGCAGCTGGAAGAGGCGGTTCCTGTAGCAAATAGTAATAGAAGTATTGAACCGGCCCCGGTAGTAGATAGTCTAGACTATGATACCACGCAGTGGACCGAACTCATAACCCTTGATAGTACCATCCGCCTGGATATCCGCTACGCTACAGAAAACAACTTTGTAGGTCAAGTCCTCTACGGTTGTGCACGGTGTTTTTTGCGCCCGGCTGCAGCGCAAGCGGTATTGGCAGCTCACCAAGAACTGAAGACAGAAGGCTTGGGGTTAAAAATGTTTGATTGTTACCGGCCACGTGATGTGCAGTATCGCTTATGGGAGATATTCCCGAAGCCAGGCTACGTGGCCAACCCCGATAAAGGCTCTATTCATAATCGAGGAGGGGCGGTAGATTTGACAATTGTGGATAGTACTGGACAAGAATTGCCTATGGGGACAGATTTTGACTTCTTCGGCCCCAAAGCGAACCACACTTATACCGATTTGCCCAAAGAGGTATTAGCCAATCGGCGAAAACTGAGGGAACTGATGGGCAAGTACGGGTTCTCCTATATTCGAAGCGAATGGTGGCACTACAATTTCCGCGATAAGGACTATGAATTGGCCGATGAAGAGTGGAATTGTGAACTCGATTAGTCGTTGAACACTACGAGCTCGAATTATCCGTTGCTAATTTTAAACCATTGTTCGTTACATACGTATACACTTGGCGCGAAAAGCTTTGGGCTATATCACAATCATTTTGGTAAGTGTATGCTGCACTTAATGATGGTTTGACTGCCCAAACCTCAGTAAAGTCAGCATAGTGTTAAGTTGGCCGTTTGATAATCTATGATAATTTTAGCAACTTGCGTCCTCTTTATTAGGACCCGATATAATACAACCCCATGGCGGAATATAAATCAGATGTAGAAGCAGTTGACGCCTTAGCGCAAGCTTACGAATCTCTTAGGTCGGAAATAGCCAAAGTCATTGTCGGACAAGAAGATGTGGTCAAAATGGTGATCATTTCTCTTTTCAGTAATGGACACAGCTTGCTGGTAGGGGTTCCTGGTTTGGCAAAAACACTTTTGGTAAGTACCATCTCAGAAGTTTTGGATCTGGATTTCAAGCGTATCCAGTTTACTCCAGACCTAATGCCAAGTGATATCACAGGCTCAGAAATTCTGGACGAGGATCGTCATTTCAAGTTCAATAAGGGGCCACTGTTCTCCAATATTGTCCTTGCGGATGAGATCAACCGTACGCCTCCTAAAACGCAGGCTGCCTTGTTGGAAGCCATGCAGGAGCGTTCTGTTACGGTGGGTGGGGTACGCCACGCTTTGCCGGCACCGTTCTTTGTACTGGCTACGCAAAACCCTATTGAGCAAGAGGGTACCTATCCGTTACCGGAAGCTCAGCTTGACCGCTTCATGTTCAATATTCCTTTGACCTATCCTTCTTACGAGGAGGAAATCGCAGTAGTAAAAAACACGACGGGTAAGCAGGAAGTAGGGCTGAAGCACATCCTGAATGCGGAGCAAATTATGAGCTTCCAGCAGCTGGTACGTAAGATCCCAATTGCCGATAACGTACTAGAATACGCAGTAAACTTGGCTACCATGACCCGCCCCGGCACAGACCGTGCTACTGGTGATGTGAATAACTACATCAGCTGGGGAGCAGGGCCACGTGCCTCGCAGTACTTGGTACTTGGTGCTAAGTGTCATGCTGCCATCAACGGTAAGTATTCACCGGATAAAGAAGATGTACAGGCGGTTGCCAATTACGTACTTCGGCACCGTATTGTCCGCAATTACAAAGCGGAAGCTGAGGGTGTAAGCGAGGAAGATGTAATCCTACAATTGCTGTAAGCGTTATTGGCGAAAGCCAAATGATATTGTAAATAAGCTGTCGGAGATGTTACTCTTCGACAGCTTATTTGCTTAATGGATATGCCATGTACGCCAAAATAATGCTACTAATCATCTAGACTTACAGAAGGCTTGGTATTTTTATACCCGGAATGAGGTGGCCAAGAAAATGTGGAACGAGGGGTAGATTATAAGTGCTAGGTGGAGATTTTAGTCGGAATGCTTAATTGTGTCTAAAGAAAACTACACCATGCTAAGACGGGAAGGTCAAGCCCTCAAAATTGAAGAATGCAAACAAAAACAATGTTTAGAAAAAACTCTTTGTTAGGCCGGCTATTACAAAATACCCTCTTGCTGATCCTGCTAGTTGGCACTATGGCGTCTTGTGCTTCCGATGCAGTGCAGCGCAGCCTGGAACCCGAAAAGATTGCCTTCGGTAAGGTTAACCGTATTAATGTCATCTGCGATCAAGACTTGTGGGTCGGCCATATTGGGGATTCGTTACGCTATTACTACGGGGCCGCTTATCCAATCTTGCCGCAACCCGAACCTATTTTTGACTTGGCTCACGTAACGATTGATGATATCAATAAAGACCCTTTACGTAAGGAGCTCCGTACCTATCTGATAGTGGCAGACTTATCTGATCCAAATTCCAAGACAGCCTCGCTCATTCGGCAGGACGTTGGTCAGGAAAAAATCCGTACTGCCAGCACTGAAAATGGTTATGGAAATTCGGTAGCCAAAAACCGTTGGGCCAATGGCCAAACGATTGTCTATCTCTATGGTGACGATGAGGATAAGCTCGTCGATAATATCTTAAATAGTTACTCGGCAGTGGCCAAACGCCTACATCAGGCGGACGAAAAAATGATTGAAGCGACAGCCTTTTTTAATGGCGAAAACGTTTCCCTAGCGGGTGAAATCCAAACCTTGATGGATGTGCAAATGCGAATTCCGGAAGAATTCAATGCTGCTATTAAAGAAAGAGATTTGGTTTGGTTAAGAAGAGAGACCTCCGAGGCCAGTAGCAATATCCTTTTGCGTCGGGTACCATATACGGATGAGACTCAGCTATCGCGAGAAGGAATAAAAGCCATTCGCAATGAAATTGGCAAGGAGTATATTTCTTCCACACTGCCAGACACCTACATGCGCATCAACGATGTAGATTTACCTTTAATAGTGGAAACTACCCGCATTAACGGTGACTATGCTGTGGAGGCAAGAGGTATTTGGGATATCGTCAATGACTTCATGGGCGGAGCCTTCGTAAGCTACTTGGTTTACGATCCCGGAAAATCCGAACTTTTGTTCATGGATGCTTTTGTGCACGCGCCAGGCAAAGAAAAACGAGATCTAATGCAGCAGATGGATTACATCCTAAAGACTGCTCAGTATTAGGCTAGGTGCCAAAAGTGAAATAAGAAAAGGGAAGTGTGGATCTTGTCTACACTTCCCTTTTTTAGGTCCAGGAACAAGCTAAGCCAATACCTTAACTGCAGGAGTCACAAGTGCCTTCTAAGACCAAGTGGGTTTGGGATACGGTATAGCCAGCAGGCACCTGAAAGTTGCTGGTGGTGATATTATCAAGGCAGACCGTTTTACCACAGTCTTGGCAATGAAAATGGGCGTGATCATCGTGGTGTTGATGTTCTGTACAATGGTCACGGCAAAGCGCATACTTGGTAGCATTACTGGTATCAACCACTTGGTGTACCAAGCCTTTTTCCTCGAAGGTTTTTAAGGTGCGATAAAGCGTAATGCGGTCTGCATTGGGGAGCATGCGTTCAAGTTCTGGATGGGCAATAGCAGTACCGTTAGCGTTGATAAGTAAGCTGAGCACTTCCATCCGCATTGGTGTACGCCGAAGCCGGTGGCTCTTTAAAATATCGACAATTGATTGATCCATGTAGCTAAACTGAACTTGACGATTACTGGTGTTTACTATTCAAAGATATCAACAATAATTCAACCATCTGAATTGCAATATTGTTGCACATCCGTATCTTTACATTCGATAGAATAGGAATTCATGCGTATCATCCGTTCTTACTTAGATCTGTTGGGCTTTTCAGCATCCTTTCTGTGTGCCGTGCACTGTCTGGCCATGCCGTTGGTGCTATCTTTTGGCTTAGTAGGAGGAATGAGTTGGCTGGAAAGTGCTTGGGTAGAATGGAGCTTTATCTTGAGTACTCTGGTACTGGCGAGTTGGTCTCTGGTTAGCTCTTTTCCAAAGCATCGCAATTCCAGGCCTCTTCTGTTTGCTGGTTTGGGCTTTGTACTCATCGTAGTATTACACCATCTCTTCGAAGATACGATTGGGCACTACTTTGCAGCTATTGGGGGTGCTATGGTGGCTTATGCTCACTACATGAATTGGCGCTTGCTTCGTAGAAAGGCCATAACCACGGAACTACAGCTTACTACTGCTGAAGCTGCTTAATTCCGCAGCATTTCTTCTACTTCTTCCAAAAAGCTACTTACCCAAAGTCCATACTGCAGGCCTGACAGGTGTAGCCTATCTTCTGCTACTAAACCTGGTTGATTCAAGCCTTCCAGTGAGATAGATATTCTGTAAATCGGTGCGATCGTTAATGCCGGCGTCTAGTTCGTCAGTAGTCCAGCCAGTTTTAGCTACAATGTCCACGGGAGTGAGGGTAATACCTTTTTGTATCAGACTATCCGCTAACTGATTGGGGTAGCGTTCTGCTACTGTCAATGAATGGCCGGGACTGAAATCCCCAACCCAAAAGCACCCGAAGACAAACGTCCCCGGGTGCTCCTCAGTATTTTAAATCTTTAGCGCTATTTCCTTAATCTTCATCTATCTCCACCGCACCAAAGCTGCCAAAGATATTGGAAGCTACACCAATGCGGATGCCCCAGTCGAAGTATTGTCCGTCTCTAAACGCCACGGCCGCCTCCACACGAAGGAAGCGCAATATGTTGTCTAAGCTGTAACCAACTTCGGTATAGTGCTCGCTCTCTGGACTATTCAGATAGTTGACAAAAAAGTTTTCACGTGCACCGGTCATTTGTACTTCCCAGATTTGGGTGAGCAGGAATTTGCGAAACTGATAATGCGCGTGCGCCGCTACCCACTTGTCACGTGTGCTGAAGGTATAGTAGGGCAGTAGACGGAAGGCCCCCACGGGATCAGCAGTAGTGAAGATCATCTGATTACCATTGAAGTGCTGGTAATCAGCTAGGCCAACATTATCGTTATTGAGGAACATACCCATATCTACCTTCAAGTCAATCTTCCCTCGAGCACCGGGGCGGATAGTATGGCGGTATACAATGCCAACCCGTTGATAATCCGTTACACTTTCGTTGATATCGGGGATACCTTGCCGGTAGTTCAGTCTAAATTCTGGTGAAGAAGCATCAACCGCTGAGCGCTCGCCGTTGCGGATACGGTATTTCTGCCAGGGCTTTACCCGAAAACTCAGGTCAAATGTTGCCGCCTTTTCGTTGGCAACCGGAATGGTCGGAGCCTCAATAATATCCGGTAAGTTTGGAGCATATTCTCGACTATCACTGGGGAACCAGGTTTGGTCTGTAGTATTGAACAGAGTAGCACGGTCGGCCCATTCTACGTTCATGTACAGCCGCGCAGTAGAGCGCCAGCGTTTATTCCAGCTAGCTCCTACAAAGCGTTTTTCGTACAGTCGGACAAAGTTTCGTTCGCCCATGAGGGCGTAGAAAGTATTGAATAGTTCACTTACGGGGCGCGGCTCATTGTATTGTGCAATATAACGGCCACCGTGCAGCATCAGGCGATTGCGGCTATGCTCCACGCCAAAATTGTATTTAGCATCACTGCGCCAGACCGCCCGATCCCAAGAAAAACCGTAACGCGGTAGCACACTCCATTCAAAATTATTCTTGTCTCCCTTTTGGGTATAGCGAAAACGGGTGGCTAGCCAGAATCCTTCTACGGGGTTGAAGCCTGCATTGTGTAGGCCATCATAATGCAGGCGTTTACCATCACCCAGCTTAACATTGTTGCCACTAATGAGATCAAAAATACTGTATCGACTATTGCGTTTGCGCCCAGGATTCTTTACACCCTCTGCTTCTGCTTCTGCTATTTCCCGGTCGGCGACTGCCATGCTGTCCAGTACTTCGTAGCCGCGGACTTCCGCCGTAGTGAGTGGTATAGGCCGAATCGCTGCCCAGTAAGTGGAGTCGCGTCTAGTGGCTAAGGAGTCTACTTCGTAAGTTACGTTTTCAACCACCTCGGGTTCTTCCTCCTCTTGTAGTTCCTCTTTTTCGTACTCTCGCATCATGCGCCGCAAATCCTTGCGGGTAAGCTCTTCTCCGGTATTGAGTTTCTCATCAATTTCCGCCAGACTTTTGTTCTCACGCTGGCGTGCTTCGGCAGTACGGGCGAGCTCACGATCTATTTTTTCGTCGATTACTGCAAAGTCTACATCCAAATCAGGATTGATCCGAATTTCATAGTCGCTGACGGTGGCCAAATAGCGATAATCAAAACCAAAGCCAAACAGTTTACCAGATACTATAAACCGGTGACTCACTGGTAGCCAAACGTCCTCTTTTATTGGTGCATAAATCTGCTCAATGTCGAATTCAATACCCAGCTTATAGACTCCCAGCTCCAGACTGTGAATGCTCCATAAGTCTTCGACGATATAGATATAGCCGGCGAATACATTGTCGCCCCGGCTCCGCGGAATCACTTTAATCTTATTTACATTGTAACCGCGATCATTAAAATAACCGGCCAGCTCAAATTTGTAATAACCAAAAGCCCGCGGTGAAAGTGGAGAAACAGCCTGGGCAATATCAGGCTCGTAAAAGCTACCGTAGATATAGCCATTTGGGCTAGAGCCATTGTCTTCTCCCTCGCTGTAGATGGAAATGACTTTTTCCCGGTAGGTATTGGGGCGCTCGTATTCAATCAAGGAGACCGACTCGGAGGTGAATGCTGTACTGGAGTCGGCTTTTACGCCTTCTCGTTCCAAGAGTTTGCGGGCAATTCCTGGTGTTTTCAAAAGGCGACCTGAGCCTTTGATGTACACTTGTGCTTTGTAAAAGTCAACTTGCTGTCGGTGGAAATCTGCCTTGGCAATGGCTTTGCGCATCACTGTGTAGGCAGGGTCTTCCCCACCGTCGATGATCTCCACTTCATCCAGGCTGAAAGTCTGAGATTTAAGTTGGATGTTGAGCTCTTTCATGCCCTCACCAATGCTTACCCGTTCGATTAATGTTTCGTAGCCCAAGTGTTGGAACACTACGCGATAGTCACCGGGGAGCATTCTAAACTCGTAGTAGCCTTCAATATTGGTGACGGTACCAGACCCCAGTTCGTCAATGTAGATAGTGGCAAATTCCAGTGGTTCGCCTTCGGTGTTGCGGATGTATCCTTTGATACCACCCGCCAAGAGGCTGCCAGCCATAGCCAGCAGAGAAAGGGTGAATAGAAGTTTTCGCATGTTAGTTAAGAGGTTTTCAGTAGGGTTAATGTTGCATGCGCTGCAAGATGTACGGATTCATTATGAGTTACAAAAAAATAAGACAGCTTAATGTTTATTTAAGACGAATTGAAACTGGCAGCGGTTGCAAACTGTAGCGCAAAAAATGTCTGGTGCTAAGGCAAAACCCTCAATTGGAATCAATGTATTCAATCCTGGATTGGGGGTGAATCACTGGCAGAATGATACAAGTTGGCCAAGTTTCCCGCCATTTTACCCAAGATTTTCATCTTTACCATTAACTTTTTTGTCGTTTGCAGTTGTTATCAATGAACTGATTTAAACTTTTGTGGTGCTGGTGAGCCCAACGCCTTGTAGGTTCTGGCGAAGAGGCTTTCTGAGTGCAT
>JBCBWU010000225.1:0-10971 GCA_039816955.1 Bacteroidota bacterium | reverse complement strand
CTGGTCCAGTAAGTTCCCTTCACAGGAAGTACCTAGACACAACAAACCTAGCAGAAAAAAGTAAAAGAAGTAGCGGTAGATGAATAATAAAATGGAAAACGGAGGGGTTTCAATTGTGCTTTCCACAGGTGCTACATTAGGTGGGGCGCATGGCGAATGCTCAACGAGATATTTCATAGAAGTTAGTACCTTCGATTGCAAGATACTCCCAAAAGCGCGAATAGCAATGTATATCACCCAAATTAAGACCGTCTCCCTTTTCCTGATCTTCTTGTTTTGCTGTGGATTATCGCTGAGCGCTCAGCCAGTGATCAGAGAGAATATCCACGGAGAACAGATCAAAGTCTACCCCGATGGTCGGATCGAATATTTCAATGGTGATCCCTATGTTCCGCAGGATGGAGAGAATCTACAATACCCGGTTTTTCAAGGCTATATCGAACCGCTGGATGGGGAGATTACCGTCAACCAGGCTGATCTATTCAAAATAGCCCAGCGTCGTTCTCAATTGTCCGTAATTGCGGAGGACCTGGCCCAGCAGCGACTGACCGAAGCGGAAGAGAATTTGCAACGCCTGGAGCAACGCCGGAAGGACGTACAAGCCAATCCAGAACAAGTAGCAATTGTCGAGAAGCAGCTTGCAGCAGCCCGGCGGACACTGGACCAAAGCCGGCGCCAACTCAACGAAAGTCAATTAGCCGCCCAGGCGGATGAAGACCTGGTAAAAAAAGGAGGATTCGTTGAGCTATTCAATCAGCGGCGAAGAAATAATCAACAAAATGATGATCGTTCGGACCGAATTAAGGCCGCAAGTGGCCAGTCATACGTACAGATTATTCCCCTAGCGGACAATACTGCCGCCAGCAGTTTTGAAGACCTGATGGTTCGCCCACCACGCCAACGTTGTAGCTTCTCATTCGAAGGTCAGGACACGGAATTGGGCACCTTCCGCCGGGATCTGGAGCCTGAATTGCTATTCACCTACACCGACGAGCGGCTACGCCCCTACTTACAAGACAAGGAGTACCTTTCTTGTGAGGCTTACCTCTCTAGTGTAGGTGGCTACCGCTTCCTTACCCTCGATTTCACCTTTGCCTACCCTAATGCGCAAGAAGCTTACGGTTTTATTGATCAAAACAGTGTGCTAACGCTAAAACTCCTCAACGGTGACGCCATCAATCTGCGGGCAGCGAGCCTGGACCGCGGGCAGTACGATACCGTCAAGAACGAACTGACTTACTCCGTGTACTACTCCGTTGACCGGAGCTACATTGGTCTACTGAAGGCCAGCGAACTGGATCTCATCCGCGTTTTCTGGAGCAGTGGATTTGAAGAATACCCCATTCATCAAATGGACTTCTTCCAACGGCAATTTCAGTGTTTGGGTGATTAGTGAGCGGGGGGCAAAATCCCCATCGAAAAAATTAAATAACTCATTTTTTCAGGTTAATAGATGGCTTTAATACTGCCTTAATAAGACTGATTATCAATAACTTAAACCAGCTACCTTCCCCATCGAAAAAATTAAACAACTCGATTTCTGGACAGATTTTCACCGTCCAAACACCCACAAAAAATCCCGCACCCAAACTGTAAGTTGGATGCGGGATTTACTTTATCACAGCCTTAGTGTGATAAACCTTCAATCAGCGACTTACTGTTGACTCAAAACAGAGATCAACTCAACATCGAAGATTAAGGTAGAACCAGGGGGAATATCCGGTGGGGAGTTTAGGCCGTAAGCCAAATCTTGAGGGATATAGAACTGGTACTTGGCACCAGGGCTCATCAATTGCAGCCCTTCTGTCCAACCAGGGATAACGCGGTTCAGTGGGAAAGAAGTAGGCTCGTTGCGCTCGTAGGAGCTATCAAAAACTGTTCCATCAATTAACCGGCCTTCGTAGTGAACGGTCACCTGATCAGTTGGGCCTGGCTTAGCACCTGAACCCGCCTCAACGACTTTATAGTGCAGGCCTGACGCGGTGCTTTGAACACCAGCTTCCTGCGCTTTCTCAGCAATGAAAGCAGTACCTTCTGCGATATACACCTCAGCTTTTTCAGCTGCTTGTGCCTGCATCTCAGCCTGCATAGCCATTTGCTTTTCCTGAATCATCATGGTCAGGTTCTGCATCATTTGGTCTTCCATACCACCGACCAAGCTCTCGGCATCTCCACCGGCGTCGATAGCTCCCTGAAGAAAAGGAGCCTCACTGAAGCTGAGGTCAAAATCTGACATATTACGAGCGAAGTCAGCACCAATCAGGTAGGATAGCGTATCGGCGGAGAAAGGTGATGGATCATCAGCCGTAAAGGGTGCACCTTGACGCTGTTGCAACATCAGCTGAAAATTCTGCATGTATTGTACGGTTTCCTCAGCATTCATATAAGCGTTATCAGCGTTTACTGCTGCCAAACCCTTACCCATCTCTTGAGGATTAGCCGTGATTCCGAGGTCGGTCAATTGCCCAGATAAAAAGTTACCGATCGAATAGGAGATACTATCCATTTCGGTAGCCAGGTCACTGGTACCTTGTAGATTTCCTTGACCACCGCAGGATGCCAACATCGCTACTACAGCCAAAAGGAGAATTGATTGTCTCATTCAAAAGTTATTGTAGAAAAGAATAATAGTATTGCTTGGTCAATCACTTGCATTTCTAGTGCATGCGATCACCCCTAATCTCTAGTTCGTCCATGATCTCTGCCTCACGTTCCAAGTATGCTTGCCAACGCGGGTTCACTCGCTCTTCGCCAAAGTACTTACGCGCCAGCTCGATAAAGAGGCGATAGTGCCCCGCTTCTGATACCATGAAACGGTGATAGAAATCGCGCAGATCCAGATCACTAATGTGTAAACTCAACAGGCGAAAACGTTCACAAGAGCGCGCCTCAATCAATGCGCAGATCAATAGTTTTTCGAGCAGCTTATCTTCCCGTGATCCGCCTTTCTGCTGAAAAGCCAGCAGTTTATTCACGTACTGATCCTTGCGTTGACGCCCTAGCTTTAAGCCGCGCTTATCCATCTCGCGCAACACCGCCCGAAAATGCCCCCATTCCTCAGTGACAATAGGAGCTAGTTCGCGTACCAGTTCATCGTATTCTGAATAAGACTGAATGAGGGAAATGCAGCTGGTTGCCGCTTTTTGCTCACAATAGGCATGATCAGTGAGAATCTCTGTCAGATCCATCTCGGCCAGATTCACCCAGCGGGGATCAGTGGGAAGCTTAAGCCCTAACATTCGCACCTCCTGCAATTCCTTGTCCGCTTCCATCGATTAGGAAAAGTTTGATTAGAAGCCGCAAAGATAAGAATTAAAAACTGAGCTGAATGGAGTCTTGAGTAGTATTGTAGCCAGCGAAATAACCAGAACCATTCTCTACATTATTGAAGATAATAATGGGGTCATTAAATGGTCCATCAGACTGGTTCTGCTGGCGATTGACCGTGGTAAAATACAAGTAATACTCACGGGATACGGTACGAAGTTCAGCAAAGATCTGACCCAGTGCTTCAAATTCAGGAACGATTTCCACCGCAACGGAGAAAGTGAGGTCTTCCGCAGCAGGTTTGTCCTTGATGAGTAACCCACCAATTAACATATCCGGAACAATCTGATTATTGTTCGTTTGCAATGGTAGGCGCTCTAAGCGCCGTCTAAAGTAGGTGGTATCGCCATTGGCAGCGATATCAATATCAGAAATTTCTTGGTAGATATTGAGGTGGTAGAAGTTCTCCTCCTCAGGGGGATCGTCAAAATCGAGCGACACCTGATAGGTAAAGAGCCGTTTGTACACCTCACTACCCTCAACTTCTTGTAAGTCCGACACCTCAAGTTTGGTCAGCGATACTGGCTCGGGGATAAAGCTGTGCGCCTCTACCGTTTCGAAACCAACCGCTTCCACCCGAATGGTATAGGTCACCGCGGCTTCTGGCTTAAACGAATTGGTGATGTAGTATTCTAGAATACGTGGGGCAGGATCAACAAGAAGCTCCAGTTGCTCAATAAATTGATCGCCTTGATAGAGCGTCACGACGGCATCACTTAGAGAGATAGGGAATCTGTCATCCAAGATACTCTGGCTACTAGTGACAGTTACCTCTACCCTTTCACCTAGTGTAAAACTGCTGTTTACCACCAAACGCGGGGGCGGTTGTTCAATGTCTAGGTCTACGGTGCGCTCACATGTTGCTCCTACAAGGAACATTCCCGCGAATAAACACAGTAGTACCGAACGCCACATACCGTTAAACTTTTGAGCATCCAAATATAGTCAATCTGTTTGCTTTGGCAAAGTTCTATTTGTCCGGGAACCGTTTGAATAACAGACACAAAGGAGCGATCATGCACTCAATAATGATCAATGTATTTACATTAATAGTAAATAAAATACACCGGAAGTAACCCTAAAACGACATTTGGTAACTCACGATTGGCAAGATTGGAGCCAGCTGAACTTCCACAAATTGGTAGGTAGCAAACAGAACATCTTGCTGGTTCACCAGAAAACGCCGGATATCGTAATACAAGGGATTGTTTCGGTTGTACGCATTGTATACCCCAAGATTTAAATGATGCTTTAGGCGCCCTTCGTTCTGCCATTCGAAATGCAAATTGAGGTCCAAACGATGATAGTCTGGCATCCGAACATTGTTCTTTCGTTCGGGGTCCAATACCTCTGGGAGCCCTTCCGGTGGAATGACTTGACCGGGGATCAGGGAAGTAAACTTTACCAGGGGCAAAGTAATTGCAAAACCCGAAGCATAGCCCCAGGTAGCAGAGAAATGAACCGTAGGAGAAAGCTTAAAAATAGCAGCCATTTGTAAATTATGACGACGGTCATAGCGATAGGGATAGACCCGTCCCAAATTCAACTCATCAAACTGCCGAGTTGCTTTCGAAAGCGTATAACTAATCCAGCCCGTGAGGCGGCCTTCACGTTTGCGCAGTTGCCATTCTGCGCCATAAGATTCGCCGATACCAGAAGCCACATTTTCTTCCCAATCTTCAAAGCCTTCTGTACCTTCCAGAAAGGCTAATATCCGGTTCATTTTTTTGTAGTAAACGTCCATCTTTACGTCCCAGGCAGAATTAATCTCATAACGGTAGCCCAAGTTTCCCATCCAGGCTTCGGCGGGTTCAATTTGGTCCGTACTGGGTACCCATATCTCGGTAGGAAGATTGACGGTTGTATTTCTTAGGAAATGTAAATTCTGCACCATGCGACTAGCCGATGCACTTAAACTCCAACGATTAGTCGGCTTGTAGGTGAAGCTTATTCTTGGCTGTAGAGACGGATGTCCCGTTTCCCTTACGTACCACCAGGTACCGTGCAGGCCAGCATTCCACTCCCAATTGCTACCCAGTTTACCTTCTCCCTCCAGATAGGCATTAAGCTCAGTAGTATTAATGGTGTTGTTCTGAAAAGCGTCCTCACCAGAGAAGGGTTCGTCTACAACTAGCGCGCCAGGGTTGAATATGCGGCGGTTGGCACCGAGACCAAACCGAAATTGCTGTCGCGGGTTCAATATAAGCTGCCAATCCGCTTTGAGCCCCAGGTCTTCTATGCCTGACTTAAACAAGCCTTGAAGCTGAACACTGTCGGTCCGCTCTAGGGTTAAGTTCACCAACTCATCTTCCAGATTGTAGAACGATTCTTGATCCAAGCGGCTATAAGTCAGGCTAAAATTGGCGAATAATTGATCACTGAAAAGATGATTCCAGCGTAAGCTACCAACGGTATTTACCCAATTTAGCCCTTCGCCGTATGATTGGTTTAACTCCAAGAACTGTGGATCATCATTGCCATCCCCCACCGTCAGAGCACTGCTTGTCTGCGTCAGATCATCATAGGTATCCCGTCCTCGGTAAAGGCTAAGGAAGATGCGATCACGGGTAGAAAAGGAATAGTTAAACTTGGCATTGAGATCGTAGAAGCGATAATCCGTTGAGCCATCGCGTCCTCTTTGTTGCTTGTAGCGGCGTGATTGTTCTTCCAAAAGCAGATGCACAAAAGACCAACGTCCTGACACCAAAAAGGAGGATTTATCTTTAACTAAAGGGCCCTCAAGCGTAAAGCGAGTGCTCAATAATCCGGCCTCGGCATTGCCAGAGAGCCGTTGCAGATTTCCTTCCTTGGTACGAATATCGAGCACACTAGATAAGCGTCCGCCATAACGAGCTGGGAAGCCCGCGCGAAACAACTGAGCCGAGCGCACAATATTGGTATTGAAAATGGAAAACAGCCCAATGCCATGATTGACATAGTAAACAGGTACTCCATCTAGCAAAACCAGATTCTGACCGGCATCGCCGCCCCGTACTTGCATACCTTCCGCACCATCGGCCCCGCTCGTTACACCAGGTAAAAGCAATGCGGTTCGAATGACATCGGGTTCACCGGCTAAACTGGGCAGTAGTTGCGTTTCGCGCAGACCAATCAGTTCACCTGTAGCAAGGCCCCCAATGGGATTAGCGCTGGTATCACGTGGATATACAATAATCTCATTAAGCGTGACACTACCCTTTAGTGGTAGCTTAAAAAGCTCATTCTCCGTTAGGTTCAAAGAAAGCTCTGCACTTTCGTACCCTAAATAGGATACGCGCATATCTACCCAACCTTTAGCTAAATTGAGACTAAAAAAACCGTATTCGTTACTGACCGTCCCTTGCTGAGAGTATAAGTCAATAATATTCGCGCCAATCAGGCTTTCTCCAGTATCAGCATCAGTGATAAAACCACTAATGGTGTGATACTCATCAATTTCTTCGAGGGGGGCGGGAACAATGATCACTTGCTCCCCAATGGTCCGATAGATTAGGTTTGTTCCTCGCAAGACATCTTCGAGGACAAGCTGTAATGGTTGTTGTTGATAGGAGAAAGAGAAGCGGCCTTCCGGTAAAATTTCGTTACGAAAACTTAACCTGGCACCTTCTTCTTCAATGAGTTGGAGGAGGACTTCCTCAAAAGTAGCGTTAGAAAGCTCGAGGTCTACTTTTTGTCTAAGCACATCCTGTCCCCACATAGTGGTGAAACTCGTCAACAACAAGCCCAGGATGAGTAAGCCTCTTTTCATCTACGAAGCGCAGTTTAGCACCGATATCCAAAGATAAGACTAATGCCGAACAGCGCCAAGTGCAAACTAATTGCAACTACCGCTTAACTGGTATGCTTTTTCGCCCAGGGGTTGAACGTCCATACCCGTAAGTGCTTCCAAAATCAGAATTACGTCCGCAAAACTTTCGGAAGACCAATCTCCGGTAATGGTACAATTGCGAATGGTATTTGGATCCCAACGCAAGTCTACTTGGTAGTTACGTTCAATTACGTTGAGGGCATCTGCAAGCTTGCTCGAGCGGAACTGTAGCTTACCGGTGCGCCAGGCACTACTGTTGAGTGGAGAATTATCTTCGAGGAATAGCTGGTATTCGTCTTCTATTACAACAGCATCGTTTGCTTCGAGTAAGACCACCTCTTCATCGGCTGCAAGGCCACGAACCGCTACTTTACCAGTACTCACCTCCACTTCGGCACGTTCGGTACCAGCGGGTGCACGTACGTTGAAACTAGTACCCAATACTTCTACGAGTGCTCTTTGCGTACGAATTTTAAACGGTTGCTCTGTACGGCGCTTTACATCAAAAAACGCTTCACCTTCCAGTTCAATGATGCGTTCATCAGCGGTATTGAGATCGGAGTTATAGGATAGACGAGTTTGTTCGTTGAGTGTAATTACAGATCCATCAGGAAGGATAAGCTCGCGGGTTTCATTCTCCGCAGTCGCTACGGTGTTCCATTCTACAGCCCCTTGCTGCGGGAGAGAATAGTACAGTACTGTCGCCAATACGGCAATTACCGCTACTGCTGCAGCACGACTAAACCAATTAGTACGAGCCTTCAACGACACGACCTTGCCGTCGGCACCCTCAGCCTGCATTCGCTTCTTCAAGCGATTGAGGCCTGCTTCGACGTCCGGTTGAAACGCCTCGCCATAGTTGGCACTACCTGACCATAAACGCGCAAGTGGATCTTCTGCATTGGCTGCATCGGGTCCTCTATCCGTGCGTAGTTTATCCCAAGTATCTAATGTATTTTCTTCCTTATTCTTCATTCCAGACGTACGTGTTCAAGCGAGATAGACTGGTTCTACTACCAGTACTTCACTCTTACAGACACTAAAGTAGTGCTTTCCCCCTATAGCTGTGGTGTCGGCTAGCTTACAATAGTACTGATCCAAGTAAAAACAGCAAAAACGATGACTCCGATGTAGGGGCTCAGTCGCTCTCTCAGATAGCGCAGGGCCTTAGTCATTTGATTTTCTACTGTTTTAGTACTGATATCCAACTGATCAGCGATTTGCTGATTACTCATGTGTTCAAAACGACTCAAACTAAAGACGATCCTACAGCGTTCAGGTAACTCTCCTATCGCCACATTAATCTGTTGCTGTAATTCTTCCGCCTGCAGTTGCTGAGTGGCTCCTGCTTCCGAGCTGGCCAAATCAAGCGGCAGAGCTGATTCGTCATCTACGACCAGTTTTCGATCGCGGATAAAATTGAGCGTTCGATTGACGGCCGACCGTTTCAGGTAAGCCCTGATCGATTGGTTAATTTGGAGTTTTTCGCGCTTTCGCCATAATTCGTAGAAAACCTCCTGCACCAAATCCTCCGCCTGGTTGGCATCTCCAATCATCCGGAAAACGACCTGACACAAGAAGCTGTAGTGGGTCCGAAACAGGCTATCTAGAGCTTGTTCCTTTCCCGAGCGCAGGTCGCTCAGCAGTGCTTCATCCGATTCTGTTGGCAAGGGATTATTCATTGAGTAGTAAATAGTGCCGAAAGTTAAGCATTCAACTGCAATTGCCACAGGGTCCAAAAATTTTGCCGAATATTATTTTGGTGACTGCCCGGAAACCGATACCTTTCCACGTCTTTTTAATAATGCAAAGCACCCGATCGGTGCTGTAGACAGCATTCCTTGAATCAGAAAAACCACAGATGAAGAAGTTTGTACTGGCCTTAATGGCAAGTTTGATTTTGCCACTCATCTCCTTTGCACAGGAGGCCGAAGCACAAGCCACGAGTTCTATTGACGACGCCATTAACTCTGTATTCGCACCGATTACACAAGTCGTTGAAACCATCATATTCTTTACCGTTCCTATTGCCGGCTTTGACATTCCGTTTGTCTTAATCTGGCTGATTGTAGGTGCCACGGTATTCACCATTTATATGGGCTTTGTACAATTTAAGGCCTTCCGCCACGCTATAGACGTGGTACGGGGCAAGTACGATGACCCCGATGATCAGGGGGAAGTTTCTCACTTCCAGGCCCTGACCGCAGCCCTTTCAGGAACGGTTGGTGTAGGTAATATTGCTGGTGTAGCCTTGGCGGTCGGTATCGGCGGTCCGGGTGCAACCTTCTGGATGATATTAGCGGGTCTACTGGGTATGGCTTCCAAGTATACAGAAGTATCACTCGGTTTGATGTACCGTAACATTAACCCGGACGGTACTGTTTCCGGTGGTCCGATGTATTACTTAGATAAAGGTTTAAAAGAAAAAGGCGCCAATTGGGGCGTGCTCGGTAAGGTACTGGCAGTACTATTTGCGATCGCCTGTATCGGCGGTAGCTTTGGTGGTGGTAATATGGTACAGATTAACCAGGCCACCAACCAGTTGATCACCGTTACCGGTGGAGAGGCCTCTTTCCTAAATGGTCAGGGCTGGATCTTTGGTGTGATCATGGCGGTCCTGATTGGTATTACCATTATTGGTGGTATTAAGAGTATCGTGAAGGTGACCGATAAGATCGTTCCTTTCATGGTGGGTATCTACATTATTGGTGCTCTCATTGTACTGGGTGCTCACTTCACTGAAATTCCTGCCGCTTTCGGTACCATTATCAACGGAGCCTTTGCCCCTGGTGCACTTTACGGTGGTATCGCGGGTGTATTGATTCAGGGTTTCCGCCGTGCGGCCTTCTCTAACGAAGCCGGTGTAGGTTCTGCTTCTATCGCTCACGCAGCTGCTAAGACGGATGAGCCTATTAGTGAGGGAGTTGTAGCCTTACTGGAGCCATTCATCGATACCGTTGTTATCTGTACCATGACTGCCCTGGTTATTGTTATCACTAACTATGGTGGTAACGGTGCTGAATGGGCCTACAACGGTTTAGATCAAGAGACCATCGCACAAATTGATGTAACCTCTGCTTCTTTTGAGTCGGTCATGAGCTGGTTCCCAGTGGTCTTAAGTATTGCCGTAATTCTCTTTGCTTTATCCACCATGGTTTCCTGGTCTTACTACGGTTTGAAGGCCTGGACCTACCTTTTCGGTGAGAGCAAAACCAACGAGATTATCTACCAAATTCTATTCTGCGTTTTCGTAGTGATCGGTTCTGCAATTTCTGCCAAGGCTGTATTTGACTTTGGAGACGCCATGATCTTTGCCATGTGTTTCCCTAACATAGCAGGCTTGTACATTCTGATGCCGAATGTCCGCCGAGCCTTCAACGACTACATGGCACGCATTAAATCTGGTGAAATCAAGCGGGTGGACTAAAATCCATTCGGCTTAAGCCAAAATATTAAGGGTAGAAGGATGAGAGATACTCTACCCTACTAAAAAGTTAGTGGGGTAAAAAAAACAAGAGGAAGTGTCATATTTGGGTTACCACACACAAATCTGACGACCTCCTCATGAAGCATTACTGCTGTGCCGAAGTTACGGCTATTCTTGACATGCTGCCAATTGTAAAGAATCTTGCGCGTAGGAAATTTATTGTACTGTTTGTCTTAGCGATGATTAAGACCCGAGCGGTTCAATTTTGTGAGATTGCCCAGGCGCTTAATGATGAGGTTAAAGCCTCGTCAAATGAGACTCGCATTCAGGATTTTTTCCGTGAAGTAGAGCTTGACTACGAGCAACTGGCCATTCTATTAGCCATGTTCTTACCCAAAAGAGGGAAGGT
>JBCBWU010000224.1:0-11048 GCA_039816955.1 Bacteroidota bacterium | reverse complement strand
CGATTGAAAAGCTTAAACGCTTAATCTAGTAGTGGGTAGACCCTGACCCAAACAGTAAACTTACCTAACTAGTGTTGCAATCGCCTTAGAAATGCTTTAAATCTGCAGCAGAAAAGGTCCACTCCGGGGTGCGGATAACTTCCGTGCTTTTTGTGATGACATACCAGTTATCCGCGCGCCGTGGATTTTTAAGTACGTGGATGTCTTGGGCCGGCATGTAACTTTGCGCTAGCAATACTAAAACTTCATCTGAAGACTCACTTCTAACTAAGTCAACCACAATCACCGCGTGGCCAGGACTCCCTCCCTGTACAAAAACATCTCCGATCTTAATTTCCGCAAGCGGCCTTACGTTCAGTTCATTGGCCAAAGAAAGGGTTCCCGCGTAAGCAAAAACCATGTTGAGATAGCTGCGAAATTGCTGATACGAAGTATCCTGCTGGGCCCGTGGAATCCAAGTGACGTTGTTACCGGCAACTTGAATCCGTTCTCCATTACGCCACCGGCGATAAGCAGCAGGAAAACCATTGGTGAATTGAAAGTTAATCTCGTCGTAGGCTCCTTCCAGCCAGAAATACTCTGCCCGTAATCGAATCACCGCATCCGCACATTGCTGTAAATCACGTGTACCGACGTCCATGTCAATCACCGCCGAATGCACATCTTGCCTATACTTCGGCTGGCCGTCGTAGTGAAAGACCTTACTTCCGTTTGGTTTGAGCGGAAGCTCCCGCAAGAACATACCGAAGGAATTGGTTGGAAGTGGCATTCTGCGGAACCCGGGAGGAGGCGCGAAGCGGGTGGCAATTGTCATCCCCGCAGTATCTTGAACGGCAACTTGCTCCACAACAGGACTCCCTGTCACAGTTTGAGCAGATGACTCTCCTTGTTCAGCGCTGACCGGCTGACAAGAAAGCAGTACAATAGCAGTAAAGGTGATAATAGACGCCTTAACCACCACTTTTCTTGGTCTGGCTGTATCCTTTATCCAGCAAGTATTTCAAGGCTTTGTCGCGTTGATCACCCTGGATAATGATTTCAAAGTCTTTTGCCGAACCTCCAACCCCACAATAGGTTTTCAGCGCCTTCGCCAGCGCTTTCATATCTTCTTCACTTCCTTCAAAACCGGTAATCAAGGTTACAGCCTTACCCTTCCGCTGCTTGCGGTCCAGCCATAGTCGCAGGCGTTGCTGAGCTGGTGGAAGCGTTTCTACTTCTTCCTGTTCTGGTTCTAGATTCAGGTCCGGATTAGTTGAAAATACCAAACTGTCTAGTTTCTTCCATTGGTTGTTCTTGGCCATTGCGGAGTTGAATTAGAGTGAGAATTAGAATTAGAGTGAGAATTAGAATTAGATGTATTTAAACAGGTCATTCTAACTCTAATTTTAACGCTAACTCTAATTATTAAAACTGCACCAGCGTTACTCCATCTCCGCCAGCTTCCGCTTCTGGGTGGTAGATTTCCATTGGTACATTGTATTCCCTAAGTTTCTTTTTAACGGCTTTGCGCAAAGAACCATTGCCTTTACCGTGGACAATACGGAGGGAGGAGACATCGGCCAGAATTGCTTGATCTACAAATTCTTCTATCACCTTAACCGCTTCCACGTAGCGCATACCCCGAATATCAATCTTGCTATCAAAGCGGGCAGCGTAGTCTATATCGCTGTGTACGCTCTGGGTACTACGAATACTGAGCGGTGTTTTGGCCAGCTGTAAATCGCGCAGCTTTACCGTCATCCGCATGCCTCCCATGATAAGCACAGCATTTTTGCGGTCTACAGATTCCACTTCTCCGGTTGCACCACCCGTCTTCAGTTTTACAAAATCACCCACTGCTATGGGGCGATCTTCTACTTCGGCGGCTTCTGGATGATAAATATCTTCGCGTAAGCCGCCTACTTGATCCGATAATTCCTGGCGCGTGTACTTGATCTCTAAGGATACTTTTTTCGCCTTCTCCAGATTTTTCTCCTCCTTCAATTCACGGATCAAACGTTCCAATTCCCGATTGTCCTGGGCTGTTTGCTGTAGCTCTTGTTCCTTCTTTTCCAGCTTATGTTTCTTGCGACGATACTCAAGATCGCGGTGCAATTGTTCGTAGGTCTTAGTAAGGCGGTTCAGCGCTTCCTGTTTATTCTGCAGCTCTTGTAGTTTCTCCTCCACTTCCTGCTTTTCACGTTGGAGATCCACCAAAAGATCATCTACTGCCCTTTCATTACTACCGATTCGTTTACGAGCATACTTGAGCACTTTATCTGGCAAGCCACTCTTACTGGCAATCTCAAAGGCATAAGAACTACCGGGACGACCAACTTTCATCTCGTAGCTAGGCGCTAAGTTGTCCTTGTCAAAGTGCATAGAGCCATTGACTAAGCCCCGCGTTTTAAAAGCGAAGACCTTTAGGTTACTATAGTGAGTGGTGATCACTCCAAAAACCTTGCTGTGATTCAACTGCAGCAAGATAGATTCAGCAATAGCCCCGCCAATCTTAGGATCTGTACCAGAGCCAAATTCGTCAATTAATACCAGCGTATGCGCATCGGCTTTCTCCAAAAAGACCCGAGCATTTTCCAGGCGGGAACTATAAGTAGAGAGATCATTCTCTAAACTCTGCTGGTCGCCAATATCGGCAAACAGTTGATTGAAGACGCCCATTTTAGTTTGTCCATCTACTGGTATTAACAGACCACACTGAAACATCAATTGTAACAATCCTACCGATTTCATGGTAATCGACTTACCACCGGCATTGGGACCACTCAGAACCAGAATTCGATTTTGCCCAAATAGGGAGAGGTCAAACGGAATCGTTTTACGATCGAGCTCTTTATTCTTTAGAAACAACAAAGGGTGACGCCCCTTCACAATGGAGAGCGTAGGTTTATCCTGAGTGCGTGGGCGAACTGCCTTGAGCTTTAACGCCAATTGCGCCTTGGTTTGAATTACATCAAAACGCACAATCAGATCACGATATTCGTGTAGAGAAGGTAGATACGGACGGATCGTAGCACTTAGCTCTCGGAGAATCCGATAGATTTCTCGCTTTTCTTCTTGCTGTAAGTCAAAGAGGTCGTTGTTGATATCAATTACACCCTCCGGTTCAATAAAGGCGGTACGACCGGTACTGGATTCATCGTGAATGATACCGCGAATTTTTCTTTTGTGCTCCGACGGTACACTCAATACGCGCCGGGCATTCCGGAAACTTTCGACATTATCCGTCAGCCATCCTTTTTTACGGTAGTTATCAATGATCAGCTTAAATTGCCGATCCATCTCCCGGTATTTGCTCTGGATATGTCGGCGAATCTTTTGCAATTCAGGAGAGGCATCCGGTCGGATATTCCCTTCTTCATCAATGACTCTCTCAATAGCTTGGAGCAAGTCCTCATTGAAGTGCACCGGGCGAATCACATCGTATAAAGCTTCGTAGGCTTCTTGCCGCTCCGGTGAGAAAAAGCGGTAAATATCACGAATAAAGAGTAGGAGGATATTGAGCTTTTGCAAGCCTTCTTCTGGCAGCACAAAACCTTCGATTTCCAACATCCTGAGCTCTTCGGCTATTTCCTGGTAGGCACCAATCGGGAAGTTATCCCGGCGCTCCAGGGTTCGGCGGTATTCATCTACCTCCGCCAACCAGGTATCAATCAGCGTCAGTTCCTGACTGGGTTGCAGGGCGCGTACGGCATCTTTGCCCCGCTGCCCGTAGCAGGACTCTTCCAGTAGATCGATGATCTTATCAAACTCTAACTTTTCGTACAGATCTTGAGGTTCCAGCAGCATTTCTCCGTTCCTTCTATCTAGCTCTATTCCTTGTGGAAAAAGCCCACAAATTTATCACTTTATGTTGACCTTGCGAGGGTTTGCCCCCTAAACCTGCTGGCAATTCCATACAAATAGCGAATGCAGGTTTTGGACACTCCTTTGCAAACGCCATTATAACCCAACAGCTACCGCAAAAGTTTCACCGAAGGCCGATTTTCCAAAGATGCTCGCATTGAGTGCCCTAAACTCGTAATTAGGACGGATAATTGACGCGCAGAACTTAGCGAACTACACTTGAGTATTTACCTTAGCGGCTCATCAAATTATGTGACGAGTGGCAGGAAGTAATTTTGGCACATTGTTCCGGATTAGCACCTTTGGAGAATCGCACGGCAAAGCCTTAGGCGTCATCGTGGATGGCTGCCCAGCTGGGGTGCCAATTGATGAAGCCTTCATTCAAGAAGAACTGGCCCGTCGGCGACCAGGACAGAGCAAGATTGTCACTCAACGTAAAGAGGCAGACCAGGTACAAATCTTGTCTGGTGTATTTGAAGGCACCTCCACCGGCACACCTATCGGGATGGTCATCTTCAATAGCGATGCCCGCTCTAAGGACTACAGCCATATTGCGGATAAATTCCGCCCTAGCCACGCCGATTATACTTTTCACGCTAAGTACGGACGGCGTGACTACCGTGGAGGTGGTCGTTCTTCCGCCCGCGAAACAGCTGCTCGAGTAGCTGCAGGCGCTATCGCTAAATTGTTCCTGCAGCAACAAGGGATTGGTCTTTTTGCTTATGTTTCCCAAGTGGGAAAATTACAAATGAGTAATGATTACTCTCAGATAAGTAAAGAGTCAATTGAGTCCAATCCAGTCCGTTGTCCTGATCAGGAATTGGCCAGTGAGATGGAAACCTTGATAAAAGCGGTCCGAAAGGATGGGGATACTATTGGAGGTGTGGTCAGTGCGGTAGTTAAAAACTGTCCCGCAGGACTAGGTGAACCTGTTTTTGATAAATTTCACGCAGATTTGGCCAAAGCTATCATGAGTATTAATGCCTGTAAGGGTTTTGAGTATGGTTCAGGTTTTGCCGGCGTGAGTATGAGAGGCAGCGAACACAATGATGCCTTTTATCAAGATGGAGAGAAGGTAAAAACCAGAACCAACCACAGCGGTGGTGTTCAGGGAGGGATTACCAACGGAATGGACATTTACTTTCGTTGTGCTTTTAAACCAGTAGCGACCATCGTTTCAGAACAGGAATCCATCAATGAGGCCGGCGAGGAAGTAATTGTTACTGGTAAAGGACGCCATGATCCTTGTGTAGTTCCCCGAGCGGTGCCCATCGTGGAAGCGATGACCGCCCTAGTACTGGCTGACCACTTGTTAAAGCAACGAGCGGCCCAAGCCTAGTTACAATAGACATTATTCGTCTTCCGGCTCCCAGTCGCCCCGCAAGCGAAGTACTTTTTCGATGACATCCCGGGCGCAACCGCCTCCCCCCTCAATCGGTGAAATGTATTGCGCTATGGCCTTTATTTCGTACGCGGCATTGGCAGGACAAGCAGGAAGTCCTACACGGCGCATCACTGGGTAGTCTGGCAAATCATCGCCCATGTAAAGGATTCCGCCCTCCTCCAGGTCGTACATATCGACGACCTCCTCGTAGGTATCAAGCTTATCTTGAATCCCCAGATACACATCGGGTACGCCAAGGTTCTGTAACCTTACCCGAACCCCCTCCGACTTCCCGCCACTTATAATAACTACACGGTACCCTTCTTGCACCGCACGCTTGATGGCATAGCCATCACGGATGCTCATTTGTCGTAATAGCTGGCCATCCTGCATGACCAAAACCTGGCTATTGGTGAGTACACCGTCCACATCGAAGATGAAAGTGTGAATCTGACTAAAGATCTCAAGATTATTCATGGAGTGTCATTTCTAATACAAAAGTAAGAAGCTGCGGCAAACGCTTTTTGTCAGTTAAACAACAAAGTCGGAAACGCTGTAAACCGGATACGCATTATACAGTTTCTCAACCGAATTGACACTGTTCACTTCAACATTAGTAAACCACAAAAACCATTGAGTACATGAAAAAGCTTTTTACGCTTTCCCTATTCATGCTTGGTCTCAGTCTCGCTCTCATGAGTCAAGCGCTCGTTCAAATTATTCACAACTCCCCTACCCCAGGCACTAATTCTGGTCCCACTGTAGATATCTACGTTAACGGCGGCCTTTTACCTGAATTGACGGGCGTAGCGTTCCGTCAGGCAACGGCCTACCTAGAAGTACCCGCTGCAACTGACATTGAAGTAGCCGTTGCGGTAAGCCCTAGTTCTGACGTTGGTGACGCCTTTGCCACTTTCCCGCTGGGACAATTGGATGATGGTGTTTCTTATACCGTTACCGCCGCTGGAATTGCTGGCGACATGGATAACCCCTTTAATTTATATGCTGGCCTAGGCCTAGGAGCAGCGAGCTCTGGCGATAACGTGGCCATCCAAGCTTTCCACGGTGCAACTGATGCTCCCGCAGTAGACGTAGATGCCCGTTTTGTTGGGACGCTTGTTCCTGGTTTGGAATTCGGCAATTACTCTGGCTACCTGGAAGTACCCGCAGCGAGCTATTTGCTAGACGTAAGAGTCAGCGGTGATCCAGCCATTGTTGCCACTTTCGCCGCCGACCTTTCGGCCCTGGGTGGAGGTGCAGCCAATGTATTTGCCTCAGGCTTTCTAGGTAACACACCGGCATTTGGTCTGTTTGCCGCTTTGCCAGACGGAACGGTTGTTGAACTACCGGCAACTCAAATTGCCACGCTGCAACTGATTCATAATAGCCCTAGCCCAACCGTAGACGTATACGTGAACGGTGCTATTTATGAAGACGACTTTGAGTTTGCCACTGCTACACCGGCAAACTCTGTTCCTGCCGGCGTGGATTTAGAAATTGCGGTAGCACCACAGACTTCTACTTCTGCTGATGAAGCCTTCTTCACTACAACCATCAACCTGACCAATGGTGAAAATTACACTGCTGTAGCTCACGGCATTGAAGGTAATATGGATACTCCGTTTACAGTAGCCCTAGCTGACGGAGCGCGCGTAGCGAGTACTAATCCAGATGCGATTCAGATTCGTGCCTTCCACGGCATTCCTGGTGCGCCTAACGTGGACATTACTGAAATCGTAGACGATGTTACGCCAGTTACTGATCTTGCGTACGGTAATTTCACGGATACTTACTTTGACGGAGTGCCAGACGTTAACTTCTTTGAGCTCACTCCTGCTGGTAGCAGTGATTTAGTAGGAACCTTCTTCACTAACTTGACTGGTGGTGACGGACTATCCGCAGTAGTTTTTGCGGGTGGCTTACTCGATGCAGATCCACTTTTTAATCTCTACGCTGCATTGCCAGATGGGACCGTATTGGCTTTGTTGCCAGTAGCGTTAACCCAATTCATCCACAACTCACCATCGTCGGCAGTAGAAACAATCGACCTATATGCCGCAGTGTTTCCACAGGGTCCAGATGACTATTCCTTGCTTGAGGATGACTTCTCTTTCCGTACGGCCAGTGTAGCTGCCTATTATCCAACTCGCCTACCATTAACTATTGGTATCGCACCTGGCGACAGCGAAAGTGGAGCAGACATCACTACCGTACTACCTGATCCAGTAACCCTGGAAGATGGTAAAGCATACACCGTTATCGCTAACGGTATCCCTGCTGATCCAGATTTCCCATTCGGTTTAGCGATTAATGATGATGCACGGGCAGAAAGTTCTGCAGCAGACCAAGTAGGTTTAACGGTATTTCATGGTTCACCAGGAGCACCAAACGTGGATGTGCAGGCCCGTAGTGTGGGTGCAACGGTGGTCAGTGATTTAGCCTACGGTTCCTTTACTGATTACCAGGAAGTACCTAACGTAGCTGAATTCCTTGAGCTATACGCCACAGGGAACCCTGATCTAGTGGCTACCTTCAACGGAGAAGCAGTAGCGCTGATTGGCGGAGCAGCTACTACCCTATTCGCTAGTGGAATTCTCGGCGACGAGCCCGCCTTCGGATTATTTGCTGCCTTTGCAAATGGTTTAGTGGTAGAGCTGGGATCAGTGAGCCGCTTACAAGTGATTCACAACTCACCAGATCCAACCGTAGACATTTACGTCAATGGAGCCAATGCTGTTCCTGGACTAGCTTTCCGCGATGCTACCCCAATGATTGACTTACCTACGCGTACGCCACTAGAAATTGCAGTGGTACCAGCGGGAGGTGATATCGGTAGTGCGGTAGCTACACTAGAAAATGTGGTATTGGAAGATGGTAGAGTCTACCTGGCAATGGCTGCTGGTGTGGTCAATGACATGGACACACCATTTACAGTAGTCCTAAATGACCAAGGCCGCGATCGTGCCCGCGATGCGTCAGAGGTGGATATTGTTCTTTTCCACGGTTCTCCAGATGCCCCTACAGTGGATGTGGTAGTTGAAAATGGTGGTCCGACCCTTTTCGACAATATTGACTACCCAACCTTTAGCGACTACACAAGCGTACCACCAGCTCCGTATATCCTGGATGTTACTCCAGCAGATGACAACACCACCATCGTAAGAAAATACGATGCGGATATTACGGGCTTAGACGGACAAGCCATTACTGTTTTTGCTTCTGGCTTCTTGGGCGAAGAAGGTCCAGAATTCGAAGCTTGGGTAGCGCAAACTGACGGGAATACGTTCCCACTAGCAGAAATTGTGGCTACGAATGAACTGATTGGCACATTGGATGTTTATACATTGTTTCCGAATCCGGCGGTAGATAATACTACCCTTGAGTTCAAATTACTAGAGAACGCAGAAATTAATTTGCGACTCGTGAACCAAGAAGGAAAAGTGTTGTTTACTAAGTCGTTCGGACAACTGAGTAGCGGTACATATCGCGAATCAGTTGACTTGAGTAACTGGCCAGCGGGTTTATACCAGCTGCAATTGGTAAATCCTGAGGGACAAGCTACGCTGCCACTACTCATTACAAACTAGGATTTTTCAAGTTTAGATAGGTGGTTTTGAGACGCATTCCCTTATGGCGAATGCGTCTTTTTTGTTTTCCCTATTGGATATGTCCGGAAAACAATCGACCTTCATTGAATCAGGAACCGTAAAGCAGGCTTTTTCTGAAACCTGAACATGGCAGAAGCAAATTTACAACCCGGTAAAACTCACTATAAGTTCAAAGAACTAAAAGTGTACGGATCGACCGAATGGCTGGCGGATAATCGAAAGAAGTACCGCCAAGTCTTTGATCGCTATACCACTGCTTTTGTCTATGCGGAACTCTCCTTTTACAACAAGCTCTTCGACGAGCAAGACTGGGAAGTAGCCATTGACTTAGTGTGCTATTCCTTGCGCAAAGGCAAACGAGAAATTTGCCGTCTAAGCCTCAATAAGAAGATCAGTAAGTACGATCACGTCGCTTACGTGCGGGAAGGTTGGGGTAATAAAACCGAAGGTAGTTTCTGGAAGAAGGGAACTTACTATTGGGAGGCCTTTCTAGACGGACAAAAGGTAGGGTCCAAGTACTTCTACATTGAGGACGCCAACCAGGAATTGCTCCCCGAAGACAATCCGTATCTCGAAGTACAGAGTATTCGATTGTACGAAGGCCCTTACGATGATGTCAACGAAGATGACCGTACCTATTATAAGGCCTTTGCCTGCGAGGAAACGCGTTACATCTACGTAGAAATTCTGCTACGCAACCTCCTACCGGAAAAAAACTGGCAATGCGAACTCTTCACCAAGTTCTTTAACAACGCTCGCGAGCTAAAAGGACAAGTGGTGCGTTTGCAGCGTATTGAAAAAGATAAGGAGCTCATTCAACTTACCGCAGGATGGGGCTCTAATGTAAAGGGCTCCTGGCGTACAGATCATTACAGCGTTGAATTGGTCTTTATGGATCAGCTCCTCGCTAGTATTCCCTTTACGGTGGGTTACGACTTCATAGAAGGTGATCCAGCTGTTTGGCTCCCCAATCAGGATAAGGCGCGCGTGTTAGCCCCCGAACAGGTGGATCGACGCACCTTTGAAGAGGTAGTGGCCAAACTGGATGATCTCATTGGGCTACATAGCATTAAACGGCAAGTTAAAGAACACGCTCGCTACATTCAATTCTTGCAGTTGCGCAAAGATCGAGGTTTTGCCGAGCGAGACGAGATCAATGTGCACTCTGTGTTCATCGGCAATCCTGGCACTGGAAAAACGACCGTTGCCGGCATGATGGGCAAGCTATACCACAAAATGGGGCTGCTCAGTAAAGGTCATGTTCACACCGTGGACCGCGTTGATTTAGTCGGCGAGTATATTGGTCAAACGGCGCCTAAGGTCAAGGAGGCCATCGAGAAGGCCAGAGGAGGTGTGCTATTCATTGATGAAGCTTATGCCTTGGCCCGTTCGCAAGACGATTCTAAAGACTTTGGTCGCGAGGTGATTGAGATTCTGGTCAAAGAGATGAGTAATGGCCCCGGTGATCTTGCCGTGATTGCCGCCGGTTATCCGCAGGAAATGAAGTATTTCCTGGATAGCAACCCTGGTTTAAAATCTCGCTTCAAACATCAGTTTGAATTTCCAGATTACCTCCCGCAGGAGTTAACGCAAATTGCACGATTTGCCGCCCAGCACATGGAAGTGCATTTCACGGCACCAGCCGCCTCCGCTATTGATCAGATTATCACGAATGCTTTCCGTAATCGGGATCGTAGCTTTGGCAATGCCCGTTTTGTATTTGATCTGGTAGAAAAAGCTAAGGTTAATCTAGGACTACGGGTCATGGAGCATGACCAACCCAAACAGTTGGATCTAGATACGCTATCGATTATCAACGAAGCGGATGTAAACGGTATCCAACTTGCGCATCCTCCACAATTACCAGATATTCCGGTAGATGAAGGTCTGCTTGAGGAAAGTCTGGCAGAACTGGATCAGTTGATCGGGATGGAGAGTGTCAAGAACCAGATCAACGAGATGGTGCAATTGGTACGGTACTATAGAGTAGCGCAGAAAAACATCCTCAACCGCTTCTTTTTACATACCGTCTTTGTGGGCAATCCTGGAACCGGTAAGACTACCGTAGCCCGTATACTCACCAAAATCTACAAGGCGCTCGGTATACTTGAGCGTGGTCACATGATTGAAACGGATCGTCAGGGTTTAGTAGCAGGATACGTAGGGCAAACTGCCGGCAAAACGGCTCAGAAAGTGGATGAAGCACTCGGCGG
>JBCBWU010000223.1:0-11190 GCA_039816955.1 Bacteroidota bacterium | reverse complement strand
TGCGTAAACAAGCCCATAATATGATCTACCGTTTCTGGGATAAGATTTCAGCGGATCAAATTCGTTTTCTACGCTATCAGCATCAGCATCTTGACTTTTACACTATCCAACGCTTCATCACCGAACTAGGGCAAAAAACGGAACTAGAAAATATCTGGCGAAATGGCCTGTATCTAAACTGGGCCAATAGCGATGCTCTTGTACAAGCAGATGTACCTAAAGGCACGATACTCGTCAAAACACACGGGCCAGATGCTAAATATCTAATGGATGGTATCCGTAATCAATTCCGAAGTATACATGGGGAACGACCAGTGGAGATACAAGTATCAGCTAATGGCGTCCATTTTGTAAGCCTTGAAGAAGTAGAAAAACAACAAAAATTACCTGATGCTAAGAACGCCTTAGCTGTAGATGAGCACACCCCTGTATTGCTTGAACCTTTGCTCTGGGCACTTCAAAGAGATGAAGAAGCTAATCTGGACATTCGCCTTCCTGATCTTGAGCAAGATGCCGCTATGGCCCTGGCCAAACATGCCGGCACCCGCCTCTTCCTTTCCTACGCCAAAGAGGACAAAACACTCGTAGATGCTTTTGTAGACCTACTCAGCACCTACGAACGAGATAAAAAAATCCAGATCTACTATGATAAGGATATTCATCACCGATCTGGCTGGGATGAACAATTACAAACGGAGATGAAAGAAGCAGAGGCCTTTGTTGTTTTTGTCAGCACCGACTATTTCGCCAATCGCAAGGAATACATCTTAGACGAGGAAGTTCCACTCATGTACGAGAGACACCACGAAGAAAAAATTCCAGTCTTCCCAATTCTTGTAAATCGTCCGGCTTTACTTCCCTACAGCGGTAGTGTGTTAAAGTCGATTAGTTTACTGGGTAAGGATTTATGTCTTGGTGATGATGATGATCCCAAGTGCCTCAACAAAAGCACAGAAGCCGCACAGAAAATCTTACAGCAGCTCGGTATTTCGTAAGTTCAGTAAAAGCAGAACTGCCGCAAAAACACGGTCCCCATCTACTATTTCACCCAAAGCCTCGTATCTTTCTAATCCCCTCCACCTAAAAACCGTCTGTAGCTAAACCCATATTCCACATGCAACTCACAGAAAACTACCTCGCCGAGTGCGAAACACTCATTGGCCAGAGTAAAACTCCGGAGGTCTTAAAGCGCTTACTGGCGGTGAAAGACGAAACGGGCTATAAGAACGTCATCTTAAGTCTCAGCAGCCGCTGGAAACTCCTGGATCGCGAAACGATGACGGGCACAGCCTCCACGGACGAGCGTAAACGGGCGTACAGCCGGATCAATAGCAATCTGCTCCACCTTATCGATGCCATGCGGGGGGAGCTGAAAGGCGAAAAGGTGGATAAACACCTACTGCAAGAAGCCCAACCAGCAGGACATCTCTATCGCCCTGTTTGGCAAACGTATCTACCTATTCTCTTAACCGCTATCGGCGTTTGGGCCATCAGCTACTTTGCCTATCGCCCGGTTGCTGTGGCTTGTTCTCAGGATTATGATTTAGCGGGGCAGTGGGAAATCGATTTTCGCGATAGCACCCAACAGAAAAGAAAGATTGGCAGTGCTCAGATCAAACAAGAGAGTTGCCAGAATAGCTTCCAGATGAGCGGGGAGGTCTACTCTTCTATTCAAGATCGAAACGTAGACTTCAGCTCGCGTATTGGCGGGCTCAATGACGGGGAAATCTTTTTTGTCTACGAGAACTTTGACAGCGAAATGGGCGTGTGCCGGGGTGTAATTCCGGCGGATGCGAGTGGCGGATTTATGGTGAGTTGCATCGATCTCATTGGCCGAGATCGGAATGATCAGGCGGAGTTGGAGTTGTGGTTTAAGCCGGTCTTAACTAACGGAGAGACTCAAGATTAACGGTGGAGTATCGAACAATTGACAGCAAGTTCATTTTGTATCTCCCGACACAAAGTAGATTACTTGACATCGCACCGCAACAACTCCTGCGCGCCCGAACGCGTGACGAGAAAGCCGCGTAATTGATCACCAATTGCTACTGGCCCTACACCGGCCGGTGTACCTGTGTAAATCAAATCTCCCATTTGGAGCTTAAAATACTGCGAGACAAAACAGATGATATCTTGGAACGAAAAGAGCATGTCCTTGCTAAAGCCATGCTGCATACGTTCGCCGTTTTTCTCCAAGTAGAATTCTAGATTAGAGTAACCAGCCAATTCAGTAGGTTTCACAAAGGCCCCCAGGACCGCAGAACCGTCAAAGCCTTTCGCAAGCTCCCAAGGATGGCTCTTGGCTTTTAATTCTGCCTGCAGATCACGCGCAGTAAAGTCAATCCCTAATCCAATTTCTTGAATATAATCCAAGGCAAATTCAGGCTGCACATGGCGGCCATTTTTACCAATTTTTAGCACCAACTCAGCCTCGTAGTGCAGATTCTTCGTAAACTCCGGATAGTAAAAGGGCTTCCCATTAACGAGTAGTGCGCTCGCCGGCTTCATAAATACCACCGGACGAGAGGGGATAGGATTATTGAGCTCTTTAGCGTGATCCGCATAGTTGCGACCGATACAGATGATCTTCATAGTAGCAGTGGATTAGGCCGGCGAAGATAGAGATTGCTACGAAGATTAGGTAATATGCAGAAATTTGAACCACCTAAGGCACTTAAGGGCACCAAGGTGAATTAGGATTAGAATTAAAGTTAGAATTAGAATGAGACGGTAACTCCTGAAATAAGAACAATCAAACCACCGAACATTCAAACCATCTAACCTGCTGAGAAACAAAAGCCCCATATAACCAAATTCACTAATTCAACCAACTACGACTGACGAAGGAAGCCTAACTAAATCCACTAAATAAACCGCTTCATCCGCAAATGAATAGTGAAGCCTTGGCCGTTAAGAATATCGATCTCCGCCCCCAGGCGTTGCGCACGCATCCGCAAGTTGGCTAGGCCTTGGCCGCGACGGCGTTTTCCTTCCGCTAATTGTTCTTCGTTGCCATCTCCATCGTCCTGAATACGGAGCTCAAATTGAGGGCCATTATTGCCCATCCAAATATCTACCTTACTGGCCTTGGCGTGTTTGGCTACATTATTGATGGCCTCTTTGTAGATGAAGTAGATATTTTGCCGAATGGTGGCTGGAATAGGACCATCCGTATCGAGGTGGAAGGTCTTCAGATCATAACGCACCTCTAGTGGTAGTAGCACTTCGTCTGCATGTTCTTCCATACGATTGATCAACTCACTAAGGCGATCCCGGCGGGAATCAATGGACCAAATGACATCGCTCATTTTTGACATTGCCCGTTGACTGGCCTGGCGGATGTGTTGTAACTTTTGATCGATCACCCGGTCCTGAACTTGCGAACGCAACAGCTCTGATTGCAGTGAGATTCCCGCCAACAGGCCACTCACTTCATCGTGAAGGTCACTGGCTAGCTGGGTGCGCAAACGCTCCATCCGTAGTTTTTCTTCCAGACGGTAGCGGAGAATGCCGTAGATCATAGCGGCTCCTAGCAAGAGGAGGATGGCTAAAAACCAGGGCCGCTTGTAGAAGACATCCTTCACGATCATATTGATCTCCAGAGATTCCTTACCCCAGTTACCGTTGGGGTCAGCACCTTGTACGTAGATCGTGTACTTCCCAGACTTAATATCGTTGTAGTAAAGACTGCGATCCTCCTTCAGGTAAATCCATTCTTGGGTAGGATCCTTACCGATGCGATAGCGGAACCGATTGTTAGTCGTTGGCTTATAAATAGGCAGGGTAAAATCGAAGCTAAAGTAAGAGTAGTAAGGTTCAATTACAATGGAAGGATTACCAG
Source organism: Bacteroidota bacterium (assembly GCA_039816955.1). GTDB lineage: Bacteria > Bacteroidota > Bacteroidia > Chitinophagales > Saprospiraceae > Lewinella. Next base: position 7,349 of record JBCBWU010000223.1, on the reverse strand, counting down.
GGTTATCTAACAAACTAGCTGCTGCGATAATGGTAGAATCTATCCGCTCATTGTAATGAGAGAAACGAGTAAGCAGCACTTTCGGGATATCCTTAATCACCAACAAGTCGCTCTCCACAAAAGAGCTAATGCCATTTACGCCCCCCAGATAGTAACGTCCATTCTCATCAATGTGGGCGGAGAATCGATTGAATTCATTATGTGCTAAACCATCAATTTGGAAGAAGCTCTTAAACTCATCTTCGCCCGGAATAAAGTAGGACAAGCCATTGTAGGTACTTACCCAAAGGCCACCCTGGGCACTAGGTAGAATACTAGCAATTGTATTGGAGACCAAGCCATCTTTAGTGGTGTAAGACTTCCACCGATCATTCCTGCGGTCAAACATGGTAAGACCGTTCAAGGTGCCCAACCAAAGGACACCTTCCTCATCAATGTAAATCGAATAGACCGTATTATCCGCCAGATCTACACTTATAGCGTCTTCATCATCGGCCAGCGAGCTTCGGTTTCTGACGTACCATTCGTAAAGCCCGGTATTCGTATCTAAATGGAACAAGCCTTGCTCCGTTCCAATCCAAAGAAACTCCCCTTCAGGCTCAATGTACCGGATGTGCGCCTTAGCGAATGGGTTATCACCTTGAACATCGGAATAGCGGAAAAACGAATGGCTACGGCGATCAAAATACACTAAGCCATAGGTGTTATCTTCCGATCGTGTCCCAAAACAGTACGTACTATCATCTAGTACCGCGTAACACGTCAGTGCGTGCGGATATACGTAGGTGTTGGTTGTACAATTTTCTACATCATACTGGTGCAAATAACCAATACGCCGATCGGTGCCATCACCGGTGACCCCCCAGAGGTAACCAGCAGCATCATACCACACACCCTGACTGTCGTTGAATCTCAGGTAATTGCCGTAGCGATCATGCAAACGAATGGTATCCAGCAACTTGGTCTCTGTATCTAGTACATACCAGTTATTGACTTCCCGGCCGAAATACACCTTACCATTACCGTCACTGGTGATCCCTCGCATAGACGCCCCCCGACGGCCTTCTCCGAGCCCAGTTGCTAAGTATTGATCGATACGAGTAGTCGTATTCTGAGCGACCTTGAGTCCGGTATCTGTCCCAATAAAAAGCGTCCGAAAAAAGTCCTGGCTACGGATATCTACGATGTAGTGTCCAACTTCCAAGAGTTGATCGAAATTCAATAGACGCTGATCGGCCGTCAAGCACCAAAGATGTTCACTTTCCGCGAAGTTGCCGATAGTAGCAGCCTCACTGAAGATGAGGTTGGCATTATCATCCTCCCAGACGTAGGCGTAGTTGGCCTCCTTTCCTAAACCCTGGTAGAGAAAAAGACTATCTGATTGTTCCTCCATCCGATAAACACCGGCTTGGCCGGCGAATGACAACCAAATCCGTTCCTGCAAATCCTGATAAAGAATATTGAGGTGAGCGGGGGTCTCTGTAATATCCCCGAGTAGGTCCTGCAAAGGGTATTTTTCGGTATTCGACTGCGAACAAATGCGTAAACCATGTTCCTGATCGTAGAGAATAACGCGGCCCTGGCGGTCTACCAGAAAATTAATCGTTGGGTATTGGCGCTCCCATGCTTCATCTATTCGACACACTTCCTCAAAGTCCCTCCGAGCATAGTCAAAAACAGAAATGGCAGTGAAGGTTTCTTCCTTCGAAATAGCATAAACCTCGTTATTTTCACTTACGTAAAAGCCTCGGGGCTGCCCCGCAACTTGCAGCGAAACCTCTACCCGCTCGACTTCAAAAGTGATGGGGTCAAAAACATCAAAAGAGGAGTAGAGGTCCTGGTAAAAGAGAAATAATTTACCATCCTGCGTCATTTCAATTTCCTGCACGTAAGCTTGCGACAGCCGCTCCGCAGCGAAAAAACTTTGAGTCGTCGAAAAGGTGACAAAATCGTAACCATCAAACCGGTTCAGACCATTAGGGGTGGCTACCCACACTAGGCCGAAGTCATCGATTTCGATATCGCGAATTAAACGATTAGACAGCCCCTCGCGAATACCGTAATGGTCGTAAATCAGGCGCTGGCCTGACAATTGTGTTCCAACCGAGCCTAACAAAAGCCACAGTAAAGCTCGTGACCAGAGCAGTGCTATATCGAAATCAGATTTCACCATCCAGTTTCTTGCGGATTACCTCCGCTTTGCTGTTCACTTGTAAGGTTCGGTAAATTTTCTTGATATGGTCTCGCACCGTCTCCACGGAAATGATCAGCTTATCTGCAATCATCTTGTAGCTCAAACCATCCGTCAGTAATTCTACAATTTGATGCTGACGTGGGGTCAGTACCGGATTGGCCTTCGCCCGATCCGGTGGCGCAAAATGCTGAATGACTTTACGGGCAATTCCCGGCGACATGTAAGACTCACCTCTCGAGACCGTCACGACTGCTTCGCGCAAAACTGGAGGGCTTGCTTTCTTTTTGGAAATATACGACACCGCGCCCGCACAAAGTGCCTTAAAGATATCATCTGAGCTGTCCTTATTAGTCAGCATAATGATATCAAGATTAGGACGCTTTTCCTTGAGATGTCGAATACCACGTAAGCCACTCATACCTGGTAGGTTGATATCCAACAACAAAGTAGTTAATTGTATATCGCGCGTCAGTTCATCGAGGCAATCCTCCATGGTTTGGGCTTCCAAAGTGATGGAAATCCCTGGGTTACCAGAGAAAGTCTCACGAATACTTTGCAGCATCAGGCCTTCATCCTCTACAATACCAAGATGGATCATCTTACGGGGGATTGATGTAACAATGTCTGGGCAACGAAAATACAGGTTTTTAACCCGATAACCATTGAATCGCCAATAATCCTGAAAACTTTTAGCATTTTTTGGTAATCAGGCTTACGGCAATTATGTTTGTGAGCCTGACCATTTTAAGGATTTGATTGTTGTACAATCGTTGATGACAGTCGTCCTGCCAAATTGAATGTTATTATGTTGAGAGCAAAGATTGCCGGAATCGGCTACCACGTCCCTGATAATATTATCACCAATGATGACCTCGCAAAGGTAATGGACACCTCTGATGAGTGGATCCAGGAACGAACTGGTATTCAAGAGCGCCGATACGCTACCAAACATAAAGAAACGACTACTACGCTGGGTGCTAGAGCCGCCGAAAAAGCATTAGCCGATGCGGGCGTAGATAAAAACGATGTAGACTTCATCATCTTCGCTACACTCAGCCCAGATTACTACTTTCCTGGCTGTGGAGTTCTGCTACAACGTGAACTAGAAATAACCAACACTGAGATTGGCGCTTTAGATATTCGCAACCAATGTTCTGGTTTCATTTACGGCCTTTCCATCGCTGATCAGTTTGTGCGCACCGGTATGTACAAAAACGTGCTGCTAGTGGGAGCCGAAATGCACAGTATGGGGCTTGACTTCAGCACCCGCGGCCGCAACGTGACCGTTATTTTTGGCGACGGTGCCGGTGCAGTCCTAGTTCAACCAACAGAAGACGAAAACCAGGGGATTCTTACTACTAAGCTCCACAGTGACGGTACTTATGCGGAGAAATTAGCGTTTATCAACCCTGGCGCTCACGGTGGTTATCACCACGAAAAAGCCGGTGAAGAATACGACTATGGCTATCCTGATACTAATGAGTACGGCGAAATGTTTATCACGCCGCACATGCTGGAAAATGGTCAATACTACCCGAACATGGAAGGCCAGTTTGTATTTAAGCTAGCAGTTCGGAAGTTTCCGGAGGTCATTATGGAGGCATTAGCGGATGCTGGGCTGCAAGTCGATAATATTGACATGCTCGTACCGCACCAGGCTAACCTACGTATTGCGCAATTCGTACAAAGAACCCTAAAGTTAGGGGATCATCAGGTTTGGAATAATATCCAAAAGTACGGGAATACCACTGCTGCCTCTATTCCAATTGCCCTTGCCGAAGCAGTACAGTCTGGAGCAGTTAAGCGCGGTGATTTGGTATGCTTAGCAGCGTTTGGTAGTGGATTCACCTGGGGCTCCGCACTGATTCGCTGGTAGTCTCAGCAAATAATAATCTTAGGGACAGGACGTTTTTAATGCGGCTACAGCAGCTATCATAGACAGTTAGCTGTAGCGGTTTCAGCTATTGGAGCCTTGCTTGGTTCGCTATTCGCTCCAATTTTTTTTGCTTAAGTCACTTCGTTCTGAAAATGAAAAACTATACTCCTGTTGCATTCGTAGCAGTCTTACTGCTTACGGGTCAAGTAGGCTACTCACAAAGCCAACCCGCCGCTACTGAAGAACAGCACGAACAGTCTTATGATTGGCGTGTTCGCCAGGAAATGCTCTACGGCGTCTATATCCCTCGCGATTTAGGGGAAGTCTTTACGCAATTAAATCGCCTATCGGAAGCGGATGACCGCGCTAATTTTAGAATGCTTAACGAGCGAGACGCGGCCACTAAGCCCTTCTTTGGTCTGGGGCGCTGGATGTCGCATAACTGGGGCTTCTACGGAGGTTCACGCTTAACAGCTTACCTTAATCAACTTAACCTTTTCCATCCCGATGATATGACCCGCTTCTTGCTGATCATGTACCATCGGCACCTCAACAAGAACCCCCTTGATCCACAGCCTGTGGTGGAAGGTTTGTTGACCGCTCGCAAAGAATACGAGCAAAACCGCTTACTGGAAAATGGGGAGGTCTTGCAAGAAACGACTCGTCAGCTAGCAGTACCGCCACAGTCTGCTGCTGGTGGAGGTGATTAAAGCTCGTCAAGCATTTTTTGAATAATAACGTCTTCTTGATCTGGTTTTGGTTTCGTCAGCAGATTGATGACTAGCATTAACTGGCTGGCTGCAAATAAGAAGAGCATTGCACGGAATTGAAAAATAATGATCTGCGATTGTTGCTGTGCCAACTCGCGGGCCATTTGATCGTTACCACTAACGGAACAATAGCTACCTGGCCCAAAGACTCTGAAGGCAAGCCGAACCAGTAGCCACACGAAAAGTAAGGTGGCTAGGGTACCCAAGAAGTGTAACCAATTCAGCACGCTTCGGTCCAGCCGAGGAGAATACCAGTAAAGTGGTGCCATCGCCAGACAAAATCCGGCACAAGCATATCCTATGGTTGTTACCGATAGCACTTTGCCCTCTTCCGAAAAGGCAAAAAAATCAATGGCTGCGTTGTGCCATAACCAACTCGTATAGAAAGCTACGCCCACTGCCAACACCAACCATAAACCTGCTAATACTGATCGCGAACGTAGCTTCATATTTCTTTTATTGATCCAGTGCAGTTAATTCACTGTAACCCGTTATTTTTCCTTTACGGTTGTAAGACTCTGTCCGGACAATACCTACCCCCGGAGCGTACCACTCCTTCGAACTGACTTCCACTTTCATAATGGTCTTGGTCTTGACTACCTGACTTACCGCCACACAGTCAAAACTGCCGGCAGGTGTAGTGACTTCCTCGCGAGCATCAATACTTCGATCTGTAATATCCACGGTCATGTTAATGGTAATGGGGCCTTGAACAGCAATTTGCAGGCTACCATCAGGAAGTTCCGTTCCCACTGGAGCGTCTAAATCTGGTAGCGTATATTCGTTACCATCAACCTCCACCTCCATACTCTCATAAGCTTGCATGGCTTGCCCATTCATCATAAAGGACATATCATAGCTGAATTCTCCGTCTCGACAATAGGCTTCAAATTCTGAAACAAATACTTCTTTTTCGTTTTTGTCCATGCTAGTGGTACGCACCGTAAAGATGATGTCGTCGCCATCTTCATCGACGCTCAGCAACTCATAGCGGTTAATTCCCTCTACTTTTCCTTTGGCGGAATAATTGGTGAGTTCCCAAGTTGTTCCTTCTTCCATCGGCAAGAAGGGATTACAATTGTCTTGAGCGAATGAAAGACTGGCAAACAGAGCCAGTACTGCGGTAAATAGGGTTAACTTTTTCATTTTCAGTTTTTGGTTAAATAACAAAGTAAGAACATGTTTGGAAATTTCATTTGGTGAAAACCAATATATCCAAATGTATCTTGGCTAGTAGTTTGTGCTTCCTACTTTTCAAGGATTTATGAACCGGGCGTCGGAATGAAAATTTCATTTAGCCCGCTAAACTCAATTTTGATTCCTTACCCAGAACCGTTAAATCGTTGAACTCCGAGGAGCATGGCGACGATCAGCGAAGCTAAAATCAGTTCACAAAATTTCCAAATATGCTCTAAAATTAACGAAAATACCCGCTGGCACGGTACGGCCAACGGGTATTTTACTCGTATTTCAAATCGGAAACAGCTTAGGCCATTCCGTCGTAAACGTCCATTACGGCACGTACGTGCTTAGAAGAAGTCTCCAGCAGTGCTTGCTCATCTGCGTTCAAGCTGACTTCTAGCAATTCCTCGATACCGTTTGCGCCCAGCTTCACTGGTACACCCAGGTATACATCGTTTTGCTTGTACTCACCGTTCAATAAAGTACAGCATGGGAAGATGCGCTTCTCATCGCGTACAATGGCCTCTACCATCTGCGCAGCAGCAGCTCCTGGCGCGTACCAGGCGGATGTGCCCATTAGTTTAACCAATTCGCCACCACCTTTCTTGGTACGTTCTACGATAGCCGTCAAGGCTTCATCGTCGATCATTTCCGTTACCGGAATACCCGCTACTGTGGTGTAACGTGGAAGTGGTACCATGGTATCACCGTGCCCACCCATCAATAAGGCTTGAATGTCCTTTGGTGAAACATCCAATGCAGATGCCAGGAAGGCGCGGTAGCGTGCCGTATCCAGAATACCGGCCATACCAAAGACCCGGCTGCGATCCAGACCAGAAGCGGTATGAGCAGCGTAGGTCATCACGTCCAATGGATTGGAAACGATAATAATGATCGGATTGGCCGAGTGCTCCATGATTGACTTGGTCACACTCTGTACGATCTTGGCGTTGGTAGAAATCAAATCATCACGGCTCATACCCGGCTTACGCGGGATGCCTGCAGTGATAACAACGATATCAGAATTGGCTGTTTCGGCGTAATCTTCTGTACCGACCAAACGGGTACTATAGTAGTCGATCGGCGCTTGTTGCCAGCTATCCAGGGCTTTACCTCGGGCTACATCACCTTTGATATCCAGCAATACAACTTCTTTAACAAGGTCTTTGTGGGCTAGAACATTTGCGCAGGTGGCTCCAACGTTACCCGCACCAATTACGGTTACTTTACTCATTTTTGCTTCTTGGTTTTTTCGGTTCAGTGTTTCAGCGAATAATTCGACCGAATAATTGTTGTTTGCGCGGCAAACATAGCGATTTTTTAGGGC
>JBCBWU010000222.1:0-11473 GCA_039816955.1 Bacteroidota bacterium | reverse complement strand
CTGTAATACCTACGATCACGAAAGCTTATGAAACAAGTCCTCCTATTAAGTGCTACTCTTCTCTATTATTGTATTGGACACAGTGCCACTCTAACTGTCTGTTCCTCCGGTTGTGATTATACCACGATCGCTGCTGCCATCACCGCTGCCGCCGCTGGCGACATCATTGACATCCAAGCCGGCACTTACACCGAAGCAGCACTAACTATTAGTGAAAACCTGACGATTCAAGGACAGGGTACAAGCTCCACCATTGTACAAGCAGCAGCCACCCGAGACGCTGCTACCGATGGGGTATTTATCATTAACGAAGGCTACACCGTAACCATCCAAGACCTGACCATCCAGAATGGAAACGCTGATCCTGCTAATGGTACTTCAAGCGTTAATGATGGTGGCGGAATATGGATTGACTTTAACGCTACGTCTGATATTAGCCTCATCAACCTGAATATTACAAACAACTACTCTGATGATAAGGGTGGAGGAATATATACCATCGGTGGCGATGGCACTTTAAGTTTGATGGACTGCGTCATCACGAATAATGAAGCAAATGTTTCTAGTTCTTTAGCCGATGGTGGTGGAATTAGCAATCGGGGAGCAGTTGTATTTACCCTGATTCGCTGCACGATTGCCAATAATAGGTCCGGTGATGATGGAGGGGGAGTTTTGAATATTGAGTCGGCGTCGATTGCGAAGTTTATTAACTGTACGATTGCCGGAAATACGATTGGCGAGGCAGGGGTTGCCCGTGAAGTCGACGGTGCGGGGATTTACCATTCTGGTAGTCTCGCCGACATGGAATTTATCAACTGTACCATTGTAGAAAATTCGATGATTGGTCCAGGAAATGGGTGTGGAGGAGGTATCTTCTTTAGGGGTAGTAATCTGGGGTTGGTAAACACCATCATGGCTAATAATACGACCAAAGGCGGTGGCCTCAGGGGGGACGATATTCTTTTATCGGGTTCGCCAGGCGAAGTTACCCAGACGACTAGCCTGGTAAATGACTGCTATGCAAGTGGGGTTGGTACATGCCCGGATTTTTCCTATACCGATGTCACTAATATCGCTACTACGCCTTCCACTTGTGGCCTTCATATCTACTACGATGTTACGGGCTCCGAAGCGGCTGGTAATGCGACTGCCCCAGGCGGAGATATACCTGCCGACGATTTATGCGGCACTGCTAGAGGCGGGACACATGATATTGGGGCAGCGAACGTAGCTTTCTTGCCTGTAGAGCTACTTTTTTTTGCTGGCAACACTACCGATGACGGCAATACGCTGACTTGGGAAACCGCCAGCGAACAAAACAATCAAGGTTTTTCGATCGAACACAGTACAGATAGCAAAACCTGGACAGTCATTGACTTTCAAGTAGGATCGGGTACAAGTAACCAAACCCAAACCTATTCTTACCTGCATGATGCACCCAAGGCCGGTATAAACTACTACCGCCTTCGCCAAATAGACTATGACAGTAGCTACGATTATTCCGATATCATCGCCATAAACTACGAAGCTACAGGCGCCAAGGGTGAACTACTGGTTTTTCCTAATCCTGCCACCAATACGCTAAATTACCGGGTTCCAGATTTGACCACGGTGCAAAGTGTGCAGCTCTTAGACCTCTTTGGAAAACAAGTGAAGTCTGTACCCATCACCAACGGACAGCTGTCTCTAGCTGATGTTCCCTCTGGCTCCTACATGCTCCGCGTGGAAACTGCAACACAAATGTGGCAACAGCGGGTAGTTAAACAGTGAGGTTCTATCTCTCAGTCAGTTCACCTAGCTGATACTCTTCTCATTTATTTTCCTGCCACTTTAAAGCTTATTTACCATGGTAAGGCTAGTCTTCCTATTCATTACGTTTATCGTTTCTAGTATTCAACTGTATAGCGCTACACTAACGGTATGCTCTTCCGGTTGTGATTATTCCACCATTGCCGCTGCGATCACCGCCGCCACCGCTGGCGACATCATCGACATCCAAGTCGGTACCTACACCGAGGCAGCACTGACTATCAGCAAAGACTTGACGATTCAAGGACAAGGCCCAAGCTCCACAATTGTACAAGCAGCGGCTACCCGAGATGCTGCTTCTGATGGGGTCTTTATTATCAATGAAGGTTACACAGTCACTATCAAAGACCTGACCGTACAAAACGGAAATACGGATCCCGATAATGGCAGTTCTGATTTGAGCGATGGCGGGGGAATTTGGATCCGTATGAACTCCTCGTCAAATATTACGCTCGCAAATCTCACCATCACTAATAATTACGCTGATGATGATGGTGGGGGAGTCTATACGGTTGGAGGGCAAGACGCTATCTTAAATATGATAGATTGTGTTATTACAAATAATGAGGCCAATGCTTCGTATGCATTCGCGGCTGGTGGAGGAATTTGTAATAGAGGAGCAGACGTTTTCAATCTAACGCGTTGCACCATCGTCAATAATCACGCAGGGGTTGATGGAGGCGGCCTTTACAGTAGTGAAGGTTCGTCAACTACCATTGTAACTAATTGTACGATTGCCGAAAATACTATTGGGATAGAGGCCATGAATAATGAAACCGAAGGTGCAGGTGTTCATCATTTGGGGAGTGGTACTTCCATAGCATTTATCAACTGTACGATCGTGGAAAATTCGATGACTGGAGGGGGCAATGGGTACGGGGGAGGAATTTATTTTAGTTCAGGTAGTGCCCTAGATCTGGTAAACACTATTGTGGTAAATAATACGACCAAAGGAGCAGGCACAGTGGGAAGGCAAGTTTATATAGGTGTTGATATACCTGGAGCTACTCAGACTACTAGCCTGGTAAGTGATTGCTATGCAGTTAGGGCTGAAGACTGCCCAGATTTTTCTTACACCAGCGCCGCCAATATCGCTACTACGCCTTCCTCTTGTGGCCTTCAGACCTATTATGACGTCACGGGCTCAGAAGCAGCCAGCAATGCGACTGCACCCGGGGGAAATATCCCGACAGACGATCTATGTGGTACTGCTAGAGGGGAAACGCACGATATTGGTGCGGCGAACGTGGCATTCTTGCCAGTAGAGCTCCTGGGCTTTTCGGGAGAAATGACTAGCAGCGGTGCTACACTCAAATGGCAAACGGCTACCGAAGAAAACAATCAAGGTTTTACTGTTGAGCATAGCTCAGATAGCAAAACATGGACAGGTATTGGCTTCGTATCTGGTGCGGGTACTAGTACTCAAAGCCAAGATTATACCTTTCTGGATGATGCGCCCAGTAAAGGTGTGAACTACTACCGTCTCCAGCAAATAGACTACGACGGCAGTTACGAGTATTCCAACATTATCGCTTTGCGCTACGAGGGAAGTGATGCTGAGCATAAGCTGCTTGTCTTTCCTAATCCTGCCACCGATATTCTGAACTACCGACTTTCGGACTTGACTGCCGTGCAAAGTGTGCAACTCTTAGACCTTTTCGGGAAACAAGTAAAGTCTGTACCCATCACCAACGGACAGCTGTCCCTGGCGGATGTTCCCTCAGGCTCTTACATCCTTTGTGTGGATACTGGGACGCAAATGTGGCAGCAGCTGGTGGTCAAGCAATGAACTGATTTAATCTTTTCTAATGGATTGCGCCTCAAGCCCTTACAGAACCTGGCTTCAGCGTTTTCCTTCCCGCACTTGCTGCGGGATACCTTCCAGGTATGCACTCGGAAAGCCTCTTTGGCAGAACCTACAAGGTCTCAGGCTCATCAGCACCACAAAAGTTTAAATCAGTTCAATAGGTGACTGCTGCCCTTCCAAATTCAAGGGATTACGATTTCTTCCTGATCCGACTCAAAGTCTCTTGCGAAATGCCTAAGAACGAGGCAATATGCCCCAGATTTACCCGCTGGGTGACATCAGGGAAAATAGAGAGTAGTAGATTATACTTTTCCTTGGCACTCATGAACATAAAGCCCCGGTAGAAGTAATCGAGAAAAGTCAGTTGTTCTTCCACCATCAGCCGGCCAAACTCCTGCATTTTAGGATGTTCGCGGTAGAAGGTCTGCAGTTGATCAAAGGAAAGAGAAACAACTACGGAATCCTCAGTCAACTCCACGTTTTCAAAGGAGGGAACTCGCTTGTAAAAACTGGTCCAGGAAGTGACTAACTGGCCCTCTCGGTAGAACCAGGAGGTCACATCCTTCCCATCTTGCAGGTAGTAGGTTCGCGCCGAGCCCTTCTTAATAAAGAAAATACAGTGAGCCACCATTCCTTCTCTTACCAAAAGCTGTGCTTTGTCGATTTCGTTTGTTTGGGATACGTCGCTTAGCTGTGTTCTTAAATCTTGCCCTATTGGTGCACGAGCGTTAATGTAATCCAAGAACGAGGAAGGCGTGGAGAAAAACGAATCCAGAACTTTTGGGTCCATTTTAGAAGTTTAGCGGTGGCTGAGTCGGTTACAAAACTGGCCAAAGCTAATTGATCTAATTGATTGGTGAAAAGCAGGGTAGATCTACAGTCAAGATACGTGTTCATTTAACCAGGCATAACCGACAAAAAGCTTACTTTTAGCCTGAGGTTGGAGTTGTGTTGACGGTCATCACACTGAGCTTTAGCATCTCCGGTTGTAGAAAGAATAGCGTAGAAGAACAAATTTAATTTCCTTCTACTTTCTACTTTCTACGCTCTACCGGGAAGTGGAGATGGACTAATAGTGTTTTGCAAATAATGCTGACCCAACCTCACCGTATCAATAGCAAAAACCTAAACCTATGGCCATATTCGATGACGCAATTGCAGGAACGGTAACCGTACCGACCTTGCGCCTGGGCTCCGTGGATAACGGATCGCGACCCACTAATGAGCGCGCTTTTTTTGAGCGTTACCACAAAGATTTTATCCAATTTTCCAGAGAGGCCAGGACGCACTTCCGCGACGAGGCCACTAGTGATTGGAATGCTTTTCGACCAACCAACGGGACTGATTTCGTAAAGTCCTGGCAGGCCTTCCTACAGCGCGCCGGTTTTCTACCCTTTGAGCAAGAGGAAGGAATTTTCGGCTACGTGACTTTAGCCGGAACTCGCCTTTTTCAAGAATACATCCGTACGGTAGAAGGTATAGCTGAGATTGGTACGCCTGACGGTATCGTTGGCCGTAATACCCGTTTGCACGCCAACCGTTGGGATAAAGAAGGCAAAGTAGCTAGCTGGTGGCGGCCTGATGGAGCAGAGCCATCAAAGGAGTACAGGATGTGGATGGATATCATGGAAAAATCCAAGGCCAGCAACCAGGCCAATCCACACGAAGTCATAACTGCCGTGTCCGTAGCGTCAAACACAGGAGATACGCGAAAGATTGACGATTGGGAGTGGAAACCCGAGGATATCCACTTGATTGGCATTCGGAGAAATCAGGATAAAAGGGACTTTACGCGAGGGAACGATGATCTCTTTTTGCTACTTATCCGGGGTATGGTCTTCAAGTTTTATGGTTCAACGGATCCGCGTCCAAAAGGAGCTCGTTCGGATGAAGCTTACCTGGTTGAGGGGCAACATAAATACCGGATGGCCTGGCACAAAATTGGCGACATCAAAAAAGTCTATAAAGCACTCAAACCACATTCAGGTAAGGGCGTTATGGTTTTCCGTGATAAAGACGGTGATGATGACTTCGATTCTGATGATGTCAAATTAGGACTACAAGGGCCTAACAACACTATTAATGTCCATTGGACAGGTAGCGGTGTGGCTAACTTTAGTCAAGGGTGTCAGGTGATTGCCGGTTCAAGTTATCTCAATTCTGATAATAAACTGATTGACTGTCGGGCCTTTGCTTCACGCTCGTACGGAGGTTTATCCCAGGGCCAAACACGAGGCGCTTACAATGTACTTTGTGATTTGGTATTGGCTTATTCACCTTTGAATCAAGATGTGGTCTGGTACACGCTGGGCAGAGATGATGTCTTAGATGAGCACCCTGATCTTGGTGCAGACTGGGCCGCGATGATGGTCAAGAACATGAAATTCGATTAAATGGAGGTACAATTGCACGCTACCGCGGTCACCCGCACCGCACATTACGCCAGCCTGGGACAAGCAGGCCCACACGTAAAGCAAATTTGGATCGTGACCCACGGCTACGGGCAATTGGCCAAAACTTTTATCCGCCGTTTTATTCCTATTTGCGATGAGCAGACGCTGGTCATTGCTCCGGAGGGACTCTCCCGTTTCTATTGGGGCGGCTTTGATGGCCCAGTGGTTGCCTCCTGGATGACTAGGGAAGATCGTCTTGATGAAATTGCTGATTTCAGCAATATGATCGAGCAGTTGTATCAGCACTATGTTCCACTTTGCCATCCGGAGGTTGAGATAAACCTTCTGGGCTTTAGTCAAGGGACTGCTACCCAGGTGCGCTGGATCATGCGTTCCTTTCCGAAATTTCACCGTCTCATTCTTTGGGCGGGACAGCTACCTGAAGACCTGAACTACCAGCCTCATCTGGAGTACTTTGCGGATAAGAAACTGTTTTATGCCTACGGCGATGCCGATCCCTTGATTACGCCAAAGCGCTTGGCTTTCATGGAAAAAGTTATCGCGGATAGCGGATTGACCTTTACCCAGATTCCTTTTGCTGGGGAGCATAAGGTGCAAAAGGAAGCTTTGGTAGAGTGGTGGCAAACGCAAAACTCTTAAGAACCCATGAAAGTAGCGGTCTACAGCTTTCACCAGTTTGAGCAACCGTATTTGGAAGCTGCGAATCAACACCGTTTCGAATTCGTATACCTGGAAGCGGAACTCAACTTGCAAAATGCTATTCTGGCCCGTGGCTGCGAGGCGGTGATGCTGTTTACCAGCGACGACGCCAGTGCCGCAGTACTGGAAGCACTACACGCAGAAGGCGTTCGCTATTTGGCGCTAAGAACGGCGGGCTACAATCACGTTGATCTTGTTAAAGCACGCAAATTGGGTATGCGCGTAGCGCGGGTTCCTTCTTATTCTCCTTACGCCATTGCGGAACATACCGTAGCCATGATTTTAGCCCTGAATCGAAAGCTCATCCGCGCGCACTCGCGTATTCGTGAGTCTAACTTTTCCCTGAATGGCCTGACTGGCTTTGATATGAATGGTAAGACAGTGGGCGTAGTAGGCACCGGTAAGATCGGGGCAGTATTGATCAAAATTTTACATGGTTTTGGCTGCCGTATTTTGTCCATGGATCTACACCCAGACCAGGACTTGGTAGCAAAATATGGGGTGGAGTATAGCGATCTAGAAACCCTCTGCCGCTCATCGGATATTATCTGTCTGCTCGTTCCTTTAAACAAGCACACGCACTATCTGATCAATGAAGAAACGATTGCTATGATGAAGCCCGGCGTTATGCTCATCAACACCAGCCGCGGAGCCATCGTAAAGACAAAAGCGGTCATTGAAGCCTTGAAAACCCGCCATATCGGCAGCTTTGGAACGGATGTGTACGAGGAAGAGGAAGGACTATTCTTTCAGGATCACTCCGAAGATATTTTACAGGACGACGTCATCGCCCGTCTCATGACCTTTCCCAATGTTTTGATCACTAGTCACCAGGCTTTCTTGACCGATACCGCACTGCTCAATATTGCTGAAGCCACGATTGAGAACCTTAGTCGTTTCGCTGCTGGGGAGGAGAACCCGAATGAGTTACTACTGGCGTAGGTGGTATGGCTTTCCTGTTTTAAACGTTCCCACGTATTGGTTTCGCAGAATTCATTCCGCCGAGAGAAATGACAGCAGAATGAATTCCACAAAACCGCTGAAAGGAACGCTGCAAAAGTCCACCAACTACACTTCTTAATTCACTTTCACAAAGCGTTTAGTCCGTCCGTAGCTATCGCGAAGAAAGTATGTTCCTGCCGCTAGATTAGACACATCAAGTCGATACAGCGCACCATTTGGTTTTATGGCCAGGGCTTCTAATGGACGACCATTTAGATCAAAAATCTGGAAGGAATTCGCTGGGGCTTCCGAAGGGAATTCTACGTTCAGAATATCACTGGCCGCAGTAGGGTAGACCCTTAATTCATCTGAAAACTGTAGTGGATAACCGGCCTTATCTTTTTCGTCAAATCCTCGACAGGGCGGGCAATAGCTACCAAATGTGTAAGTACAGCTATTTGAGCGTCCGTATTCAAATTCAATAGTTTCTATTGATCCATGGGTTAATACTTGAGGGTCAAAGTGGATTAAAAAGGTTTTAGATCCTCCCGGTAGCAACAAACAGCCCTGGATAAATGGCTCTTCGGTATCGCATTCCGCTCCACTAATCGCAAAATCGGAATTCCCTTGAGTAAGGGTAATATTCCTGATCAGCGCTGGCGCTTCACCAATGTTTCTAATCCGGAACTCACGCGTCATTGGTAGCTCGGTTTCAAAGTCAAGCCAAAAGGCCGAACCTGCATTTTCACAATCTTGGGCGGGATACCAGGTATTAACACCCAGTGGGCGAGACTCCCAAATCAGCTCAGGGTAGAGTCCGCCTAGGCCTCCAGGGTTAATTTCCTGACCATAAGCAGTTGTAAAAAGAAGGAATAGTGCAACAAAGGGTACAAGCTTCATAGGTATTGTCAATTGTGGTGTTTAGAATAAATGGAAGAGAGCGCGATTAGGCCTTTCCAGTGGTATTTCGTTAGGGGATTTTTAATCCTGACTAACCCAATAAAAGATTAGCAAGAGGGATTCGCCCCAAGTATAGAATAGTTACCCGATGATGATAGGTGCCTGGTTGTGGGCATTTAATATTCGGTAGGTTCGAATAAAAATTCGGTTATGAGATAGTAGAGGTGAATTGCAATGCGTCTCTACTAATCATTCGTTCGCCCACATGAGGTGATGATTATTTGACTGACTTCTACTGTTTACTACGTTTCTCGTAATGTCGATTATTGCTTAAGTATTTTCTTGGTTAACCGAGCACTTCCCTGCTGAACTTGTAAAAAATACGTACCAGCTGCAAAATCAGCTAGATCAACTTCACCCTCTTCCCACAGATCATTCACGCTTACTATAAGTCGTCCATTTTGATCCATGATTTGTAGGTCAAAACGTCCCTCACCGCGAACCAGAATTCGATCCTGCGCCGGATTAGGAAAGACTTTAAAACTAGCTATTAATGGAGTCAGGTTAGTACTGTTAGTGATTGGGTTACAGTTAGGCTCCATACAACCCTCTCGATCGACCTTAATAAGAATACCATAAGATTTAGCAGGGTCGGGAAAGGTTTTATCTACTCGTCCACAAGCAATAATGCTACCACTCGGCAATACAACCACGCCGCCCAAATAGGGCCTGGAGGCAATCATAGTGTGATCAAAAAGCGTGTCTGTCCGACTCCAAAGGCTATCCCCATCGGCATTAACTTTGGCAATCATTGCTGCCTGGTAGCCACCTAGAGGGTCTCCCTCAGGACGGTTGACATATTCACCTACAGCTACCCACCCGCCATCCGGGGCTGGAGCTAATGTGGTAAAACGATTTCTGTTAGAAGTGGGTTGGCCGAAGGGAGTGTTCCAAAGAATATTGAACGCAGCATCCCTTTTCATGATTTGGGCTTGGTATTTTAATTCATTGTCTGCCGTTACGATGGCTATTGAACCTGGATTCACCCAATTTTGATCCATTGTCGGAAAAACTTGCCTTAATGAAGCAATTGAACCTCCAGTAAAATAGCTAATCTCACCTTCCCATTCCCACGTAATTATTCCCGTACTGTCGATTTTGATCGCTTTTGGAATACACCACATATCTTCCTTGTTTTCTACTTGCGAGCTGCTAATGCAGGTGGACCCGGTGAGCAAAAAATCGTCTTGAGCAATCTCCACAATTCCTGGAAATTGATCCCAAACTCCAAACATACCATAGCTTGTCTCCCACAACTTATTCCCGGCCTTATCTGTCCCCATGATGAAAGCATCCCAATATCCGTCTGTTAGCTGCTGTTTAACTCCTGTGGAGATATAGCCGCTAATAGTCTCTACAACGTTCCAATGGCGAATATTTAACACGGTATCATCAGGATATTCCCGCACGAACTCTAGCTGGCCATTTTGATCTAGCTTTACTAAAATTGGATGATTTCTGAGGAATAGTTGCCCAACTATTGCAAACCCATCATCACTGGTGTTTATCATCTTGTAGCCATTGTCAAAAAGATAGGTATCTCCTAGGCTGTCATAATGCGTTTGCTCGGACAGAATATTCCCCATAGTATCCAATTTGGCAAAATAAAGCCCCCATTGTGCGGACTCAGGATTTTGGACATTACCGTAAACTATAAGGGTGTCCTCCTTGAGGAGTAGGTTGTCAAAACCTAGCCCTCTTCCTAAAAAATCGTAAGACTGTAAATAACCATCCTGGCTCTTCACGACCGATGCTGTCGACAAAAAAATGAATATGATTATGAATATTCGCATGGCTAAGAACATATGCGTTCCAGTGTCTATTTGAGTGTAGGCACTGGAACGCCTCAGTTTCCCGAAGGAAAGATTATTGAATAATGATTTTTCCAACTATCGGATCGTGTTCAGGAATCTCGAATTGATAGAAATACACGCCTGCTGGTTGATCCTTCAGGTCAATAAATTGCTGCCCGTACGCTAATACGGAGTTTTCCCGTATTGGACGTCCGGATAAATCTCTGATCGTCAGCTGGCCAGTAGTGGCTAGTTCATCTGCAGGCTGCCACTCTACGGTAAGCTGGCCTTTATTCGGATTGGGAAAGACTTTGAAGGTAGCTCTCTCCGCAACGGATGTAGACGATAGCCCTTCAATAGTATGCCCGATTTTAGCTTGAGGAAAATGATAAATGGGTGGAAAATAATACCCATGATTTCGCAAGATATTCTTTGCGATATTTCCCGTAAAGCTATGCGGATCAATGGCGAGTTCTTCTAAGTCTTTAAAGTGGCGGGAAGCTACTTCGTGCGGCGCCCTGCCCCGCAACGCTTCCATAAGCAGCGGCATGTCCCCTAAATCTTTTTGGTCTTGCCGATCCAAATCAGTGCGTTTAGTTATACGATCAAGGGCGGCTTGAGCGGCGTGGTAATTTCCGGCTGATTGTTGTCGTAAAGCCCAGGTGATATCCATACTGAAAACGTTGAGGTTTTCGACCCAGACTGCCAGGGTGTCCTCGTTAAATTGCAGGGTGTCATGTACTGTATGAAGCACCACCATGTACGCCTCTTGGTCCATTTGCTGCTGGTAGTAGCTGGCTTCTTTTCCTTTACTTTCAGCTAATGCTGTATCTCCGCTATCTTCTGCGGCTTGCTGCTCTGTTTTAGCAGTAGTGTGTCTGGTTTTGTTTTCGTAATAGTTTGCTTTTTCCAGAGCAATCTCCTCATCCGTTTTACAGGGTGGCTCACAGTAGATGACCGTACAAGTATTTTCATCAGCGATTTCAGTTTCTATAGAACCTGTTGTTGAACCTAATATTACTTCAATAATCAAGTTGAAGAAATATTAG
>JBCBWU010000221.1:0-11523 GCA_039816955.1 Bacteroidota bacterium | reverse complement strand
AAGCCGAAAAAAGATATATCAAAAAAATGCTGCCGATGTTGCAGCACTCTTCCCCTTGGGCCGATTTCTCCCTTGTATAAGCTTATCACGACATTAAGAAACATGTCTGGATTAGACACAAACAACAAGCAATGAGAAATTGGCTTTTAGCTTTTTTGGCAGTCCCCTTGCTCTTTTTGGGCTGCCGTAAGGACGTTGATAATATCACCACTAATTCTGAATACCAGCCCCCAGTAGTGGTAGTGACCGGCAAACTGGTCGGTCAAGTAGTGGATGAAACGGGTAATGCTGTTCCCAACTCTCTGGTGCGGGTAGGTAATCGCTCTGCAGTCTCTAATGAATTCGGGTTGTTCAATTTCGATAACATTCAAATGAATGCGAGTGGAACCTACATTACGGCGAGCCGGGATGGTTACTTCCTGGGGTCAGACCGTATTTATCCAGCCAATGGTAGTTCCAACTTCTCCCGCATTCAGCTTCTGGCTAAAACATTGGCCGGAACCTTTAATAGTGTCGAAGGTGGGACGATCGAGGTGTCTGGGGCGAGCGTTCGTTTCGATCCAAGTACCATCGCAAACCAGCAAGGTAGTCTGGTAAATGGTGAAGTAAGTGTTTATGCTCAATGGCTTGATCCCTCGGCTGAAAATCTTGGTGATTTTATGCCCGGTGCGCTCTTTGGCTTAAACGAAGCTGGTCAGGAAGTCACTATGACCTCGATGGGTATGTTGGCCGTTGAATTATTTGACGCTGATGGAAATGAGCTGAATATTGCTGCGGGGCGGGAAGCCACCGTGCAGTTTCCAGTCCCTGCTTCCTTATTGTCAATTGCGCCTACTGAAATTCCGCTTTGGCACTTTGATGAGACCGATGGTGTTTGGATTGAAGAGGGTTCAGCGACCTTGGACGGCAGCACTTACACTGGTAAGGTAAATCACTTTACCTTCTGGAACGTAGACTTTCCCTATGGCACAGAGACGGTGGATGTTAGTGGCTGTGTTAAGTTTGAAGATGGCAGTCCTGCTACCTTCTACGATTTTAGAGTAAGCGTTGAAGGAGGCGGTATCATTGTCTGGGGACGTACAGATGGAGACGGTAACTTCTACGGTCCTGTTCCGGTAAACGAAACCCTCATCTTTACCTTCCAGGACCCTGGTTGTGGACCAGCTCAGACCTTCACTGTTGGACCATTAACGGAAGATACCGACCTGGAAGGTTGTTTTATTCTGGTAGAAACCCAAGAGACCATCACCTTTAGCGGACAACTGGTAGATTGTGACGGTGAACCCGTAGGTGGTGGAGTAGTCTTACTACAACACTTTTGGCCCTGGCAGGTGATTACCGCTGACGAAGAAGGATTCTTCTCTGCTACTTTTGACGGATGTGACGGAC
This sequence comes from Bacteroidota bacterium, assembly GCA_039816955.1. Taxonomy (GTDB): domain Bacteria; phylum Bacteroidota; class Bacteroidia; order Chitinophagales; family Saprospiraceae; genus Lewinella. The sequence goes on along the minus strand of JBCBWU010000221.1, from coordinate 10,134 downwards.
AGGAGAGCTTCACAATCACTGCTTACGATTTTGAGAATCAGCAGGCTACAGAGCCCATGCAGTATTCTATTGCAGAAGATCAGGATATTGGCCAGTTGCCAGTTTGTGATGTTGAACTGGATGAAATCCTGAGCAGTAATGCCGATGGTTATGAACTGGACTTCTTTGACCTGGAATTGGGTTTAGACTCGATTGTGATCTCACCAGACAGTATCGAATTCTTTAACTACTCTGAAATCAGTGGTCGAGGTTTTGATGGAGAAGGAAATCAAAGCACCATCTCCATCCTCATAAGAAGTACTGATGTCGGTAGTTATACCGGAGACGATGTCGGGTTTAGTTACTGGTTCAGTGCGGTTGCTCAGGGATCGTCTTTCAATTTAAATTGTTGGATTCCCTGTAATACCATTACGGTAAATGTTACCAATAACGAAGGCCCCGGGGGCTTTTTAGAAGGTAATTACTCTGGTACTTCCGATGGATGGGATGCAATGCAGATGCCTCTTCAGGATCGACCGGTCAGTGGTACCTTTAGGGTAAGAATACCGCAATAGCAGACCAAACACCTAGAAAAATCTACATGACCGAAAACGATATTATTCGTGGATGTCAGAAGGGTAGGGCGAAGTACCAAAAAGAATTGGTACTTCGCTACTCTCCGATGCTGATGACCGTAGCCCGCCGCTACTGCCGGGACGATCATGCTGCTAAGGATGTGCTGCAGGAGTCATTCATCCGCGTATTCCGAGCAATTGATCGTTACCAGGCCACGGGCTCTTTTACTGCCTGGATGCGGCGAATAGTGATCAATGTAGCTCTGCAAAGCAAGGATAAGGCCTCCTACCAGCGCGAACAAACTAGCCTGGACCACGTGGCGCACCCGATGGTGTCGCCGGAGGCCATTTCTTCGCTTAATGCAGAAGATTTGATCGCTCTCATTCAACGACTTCCCGAGAAGTTTAGAGAGGTATTTAATCTCTACGTGGTAGAGGGCTACTCCCACGACGAAATAGCGCAGCTCCTCCATATTGCCCCAGGCACTTCGCGCTCCCAACTAACGCGGGCGCGGCAAAAACTACAAGCTATGATTTTGGAACGTGAAAAGGAGAATTATGTCAAACGAGTTGGATAAGCATTTCGGTGACCAGTTGCACGCCTACGAGTCGGAGGTGGATGCCGAAGCGATCTGGGCTGCGGTGCGTCCCCCTCGGCGGCGGCGTCCCTGGCTGTGGCTCTTCTTGCTCTTCGGGCTGCTGATAAGTGCTGGTGCGGCTTGGTGGAGCCTGACTGACACAAATAATCCAGGTGATCTAGTAGAACAGGCTATACAAGAGCAGCAGACCATGAATGTGGAGCAGGTCATCGAAAGTGATGCACCGTGGAATACCGACAACAACCATATCGCTACGGCCACAGAATTTACCTTGGCGGAAACGGGTTCTACCACTGAAGGGCAACCAGAACAACAGATATCCACTGCGGAAAATGAAATCACCGGGCAGAGAATAGCGGTAACAGCGGAAGTCGAAACCGGACTAGCTGCCAATATTACGGATCAGAGTACTGAAGTACAGGGTGATTTAGACACAGATCTAACAGTACAAATGCCCCAAGTGGTAGCGCAAGAAGAAAGTACCAGTGCCCAGGCGGGCTTGTCGATCGAAATGGTATCTGAAGTAGTGGATAGTGAACCTGCAAGTGCAGGAACCACTGATTCGGAACAAGATGAAATGACAGAACCTAGTGCAGACGTATCTCAGATTGTAACTTTTGAAACATCCAAGGGGCGTGACTATGCGGCCATTGGTTATCGTTTACCTACACTAGCGGAGCAATTGATCAGTAATAACACTTTGGAGGAGCAACTTGGCACACCGGAGTTATACCGTCGGGGGCGCCGGAGCCTATCCCCTTGGAGTGTACAAATGGATGGGGCTTGCATGGCCATTCGTAGAACGCTAGAGCCCGACTCTTTGACTCCCTTCATTAGCCGTCGCGTTGCTACCGAAACTGTGCTGGATGCCTGGAGTACAGACCTTACGGTTGGTTATAATTGGCATCAAAATTGGCAGGTGCGTGCAGGATTAGGGTACACACAGATCAATACCCAGTTTTCGTTGAACGAAACTCAAGTGCGGATTGATACCTTTCTTGGCGTACAAACCATTGTTTTTAACCCGAACGGCACTGCAGATACCATCCTTGGTCCGGTACTGCAAACGGAGACCATTGAACGTGAGCGGCGGATCTACAACAGCTTCCGTCAGTGGGAACTCCCAATTTTGGTGAATTACGAAACTAGCTTGGGTAAGTTGAGCCTAATAGCGGAGGCTGGAGTGCGCCTGCGGTTAAGTCGTACCTGGGAAGGGCAAGTCATCGTGAACCAAGAGGAACGGGTAGAGCCCTGGGAAGATCAAGATTGGTACCGAACCAGTATTGGTGTAGGTCTCCAGGCCGGATTACACCTAGGGTACGAGCTCAGTCAGCAATTGCAATTGCGGGCTGGGGCTACCGTGCGTTATACACCAACTGACTTCTCGACCGAGCAAGTAGGCTTTAAAGAGGGGTATCAGTTAGGAGGCTTGCAAGTTGGGTTGCGTTACCAGTTAAGATGATTAAGACAGTAGAGGCGCATCACAATGCGTCTCTACCATCTAGTTGACTCTTTGTTGTTTTTTTAAAGGTTATTACTCCAATCCAGAAATGCTGCGAACAGCTTGCTGTGAGCACGGCGCACGGAGGTGCGCAAGGGCTAGGGATAGTAGCGCAGCGAATAGCCCGACGCCGTGCCGGGGCAGGCGGAGCCCCCAACTTACTTAACGTCTACGTGCTTGACCTTCAGCTGAAGTAAGGCAATAACGCTGATCACAAAGAAGCTGCCCAGCACCAGAATGCTATTACGAATATCACCTGTGATCAACTCTGCCAAACCAAAGGAAAAAGAGCCCAGTACGATTGCTGATTTCTCGAGCACATCATAAAAACTAAAATAGGAGGTAGTGTCTGGCGTATCTTCCGGTAGGAGCTTGGAGTAAGTAGACCTCGATAAAGATTGAATGCCTCCCATTACTAAGCCGACCAAAGCGGCGACGAAGTAAAAGGGCTGTTTGTCTTGTACGATATAGGCCAGAATGCAAATAACAGTCCAGATGATGAGCATGCTGATCAGGCTGTAGACATTCCCTTTCTTATCGGAAACCCAGGCGAAAAAATAGGCACCGGCGATACCCACAACTTGGAGGACCAGGATGAGGTAGATGAGCTCATCAGTAGCGAATGACAGCTCCTTTTCGGCAAATATGGCCGCCACGTATAGTATCGTCTGCACACCCATGCTGTAGCAGAAAAAGCTGAAAAGGAAGCGCTTGATTTGATCATGGTTCTTGACGTCTCCCCACACTTTTTTGATTTCTTTCCAACCCTGACGCGCCATAGTAGAGAGCTTATCACTACCCACGGGTTCGTCCTTCGGTAGGCGCCGAAATGGTATCTGTGAAAAGCCAATCCACCACATGCCTACCATAGCAAAAGAAATACGAGCAGGGAGGGTGTCCTCGGCCGGAAGGCCAAAGGTTTCAGGGCTGAGCAGCATGGCGAGATTAACAATCAGCAAGAGTACACTACCGATAAAGCCGAAGGCAAAACCACGGGCACTAATACGATCGTACATGTCCTCGGTTGCGATCTCAGGGAGGTAGCTATTGTAAAATACCAGACCGCCCGCAAAGCCAATCATAGCCAAAATAAAGCCGATGGTGCCCACCCAAAGCGTGCTCATGCCATTGAACCACAAGAGGGACAAACAGCCAACTGATCCAATGGCGGTAAAGACCTTGAGGAAGAACATCTTGCGGCCACTCGCATCGGCTATGCCAGATAGCCAGGGTGATACAATTGCGATTGCGATATAGGCTGCTGATATGCAAAAAGACCAGAGTGTACTATCCGAAATAGTGAGTGGTCCAATGTTAATGATGTCATCTGTGATGGAGAGAAAATAGGGTGGGAAAATAGCAACGGTGATGACGAGGGCAAAAGCAGAATTGGCCCAGTCAAACATGGCCCAACCATTGAGTACACGGGGATCATTCTTGGGAGAATCAGGTAGTTGGACGGTGTTGGTATTGCTCATTGATAGACGCTGATTTTAGCGGGCAGCGATGGAAATACAGATAGGTTGGTTAGTTAGAGCTGCCTACTCCAAGCTCGCTGAAGATACAAGAATAATCATAAAAGGCTTACCTTTCCCAGAATTATGAACATCGGCATCCTTTCACGTAGCGCGGAGTTGTATTCCACTCAAAGTTTGTTTCAGGCCGGCAAGCGCTTGGGGCACCAAATGCAGGTGATTGACCATACGCGTTGCACACTAGTGCTGGACGGAGAGAAGCCTAATGTCTTTTATCAGTCGAAGCCACTACATTACCTGGATGCAGTGATTCCGCGCATTGGTGCTAGTGTGACTGCGCTCGGAGCAGCTGTAATTAGCCAGTTTGAGTTGATGGATGTGGTTACGCCGACGAGTCCACAAGCTTTGCAGTTGGCGCGTGATAAGTTGCGGTGCCTCCAGTTGCTCAGTAGGCGTGGACTACCAGTGCCTAAGACCATTATGGTGGGCCGCTACGAAAACTTGCACCAAGTGACGGTTAAGCTGGGTGGGTTTCCGGTAGTTGTTAAAGTGCTTGAAGGTACCCACGGTGAAGGAGTGGCTTTGGCCCGAACCTTTTGGGATCTACAGCGGCAAATGAACACTTATTTTCGTTATCACGATCGAGTCATTCTCCAGGAGTACGTTCCTGAGGCGAAAGGTGCGGACCTCCGGGTGATTGTAGTAGCAGATCAGATAGTAGCGAGCATGCGGCGGCAGGCCAAACCGGGGGAGTTTCGCTCCAATTTACACCGGGGAGCAAGTGCAGTTCCGATAGAACTGAGCAAGAAAGAACAGAAGTTGGTACGGGATGTGGTCAGCTGCTTGGGCATCGAAGTAGCGGGGGTAGACCTGCTACCCTCTGAACGCGGCGCTCTGGTGATGGAGGTTAACGCCAGCCCAGGCCTAGAGGGGATAGAGAAAACCACCGGTGTAGATGTAGCTGGAGCGATTGTACAGCATGTAGATCGCAAATACCGCTTGCTCAACTCTGCAAGTCAAACCGTCAAGAAGGAAAAGTAGGAATGAAGATACTGAAGGAAGAAGTACAACTGGGACAAGGCCTGGTGACCAAGATACCAGTGGGGCAGTTGCCGAGCGGGAATCCAATAACTATTTCTACACACGTATACCGGGCCGCAGAGCCTGGTCCTACCTTGCTCCTGCTGGGTGGCGTACACGGTGACGAAATCAACGGAATGGAGATTGTTCGTCAAACCATCCAAGGGCAACTGCTTAAGCAATTGGTGCGCGGTAGTGTGATCGCAATTCCTGTTTTAAATGTATACGGCCTGATCAACTTCTCGCGGGAAGTACCGGACGGGAAAGATGTCAATCGATCTTTTCCGGGAAGTAGTAGAGGGTCTCTGGCGTCGCGGGTGGCCTTTGCCTTGCACAAGCACATCCTACCCTTGATTGATGTAGGCTTGGACTTTCACACTGGGGGACGAAGCAACTATAATTATCCACAAATTCGCTACACCCAAGATGATGAGCAGGCGGCGGAATTGGCCAGTGCTTTTGGCGCACCGGTACGGATTGCTTATAAGCCGATTGCGAAGTCGCTGCGTAAAATCGCGCGAGATCGACACCAAGCGCCGATGTTGGTGTTTGAAGGAGGTGAAAATCAACGCTATGATGGCCTCAGTATTCAGTATGGACTAGCAGGTATTCGCCGGATTTTGTCCTTTTATGAAATGTTGGACGAGTCATTTAATACGCAAGATGGTTTGCACTTTAACCACAGCAGCTGGATGCGAGCTCCACGTGGCGGTCTCTTTCAATGGATGAAATCCTCAGGAAGTTGGGTGAAGAAAGACGAGCCCATTGGTTTTATCAGTGATCCTCGCGCCACCAAAGACAGTCGCTTTATACACGCGAAAGCGGATGCCTTCATGATAGGGCATAATAACACTCCAGTGGTGAGCCAGGGGGATGCGCTGTTTCATTTGGCTTATAACGAGTAGGTATAAAAGAGATTAGCTTTGGATCAGACCAGATTTTAGTTGGTTTCAGTATTCGCTTTAAATCCAAGCACAAAAGAATCAAGATCGGACTCTCGCTCAAGATTCAATTTTTTGCGCAGCCGATAACGCGACTTTCGAACACCTTCCTTAGAGATGCCTAGTGTATCAGCAATCTGTATATCTGAGAAATTTAGCCGAATGAGCAGAAATAAGCGTTGATCACCCGTAGTCATACTGGAGAAATTACGCCGTAATTGCTCATAAACTCCGGGATGGGCTTTATTGAATATGCTCTTAAATTCTTCCCAGTCATCTTCTGTAAGTAGTCTTAAATTGGTTAGCCTATCAAAGAAAAGTTCTCGATCCGTGGCCCACTGGCTGCTACTCATTTCCGAAAGCTGGTGATTGAGCTGCTCTATAAGTCTATTCTTTTCTATAATGCGCTGTGTGAACCGTTGAACCTCCATTTTACTTTGCGTCAGTATCAGTTGTTGGGCTTGCTCTTTAAGTTGTAATATTTCTTTTTGTTGATTAAATATCTCTTGCTCCTTAAGGCGGAGTGACGTCTGACGGTAATACAGTCCACTAGTAACTATGATGATGAACAAAAGAATCAAGATGACAATTAGCAATCGCTGGCGGTTAACAACAGCGTCCTTTTCAAGTACCTGGATTTCACGGTCTTTTCGTTCTGACTCAAAAGTGACAAGTTTATTTTTGAGTGTTACTCCTTCAATCGAATTTAGAGAATCCTTAAGCGTTATGTAATCCTGATAATACTTTAATGCAAACTCAAAACTATCAACTGTAACATAGTCTTCTGAGAGATTATTTAGTGCATTGAGTTCACCTCTTATTTCAAAAATCTGTTTGGCAAGACCTAATGCCGCCCGATGATGAAAAATTGCGGCAGAGCTATTTTGAACATTCCGGTAGATTGTACCTAGTTTGTTATTGACGGTTAGCTGTGCGGAACGGTTTCGTAAGAGCTCAAAGGTTTGTAAGGCCTGCTTGTATTTCTGGATTGCGCGCGGATAATCCTGCTTTAGCGTATAAATATCACCAAAATTAGCTTGGCAAAGTGCCACTCCGTTATCTAAATCCAAGCTCTCGTATAATTTCAAGCTCTTTGTTGTGAATTCTTCTGCTTCATTAGGTTGATTCAAACGAAAATGGGTTAGGCCAATATTGAAGTAGCTCAAGGCTAAGTCACGCTCTTTCCCCAATGATTCAAACAAGACACTTGCTTGCGTATAGTAGGTCAGAGCTTCTTCATGGTCAGAAAGCCCACGTTGGTACAGGACACCCAGGTTATGCAACGTAGCAGCTTTTCCTTGGTCATTATCTATTTTTTCGCTTAAGTTCAGCGATTGCTCATAGTTGTATAACGCTTGTTCATAGTCCCGCGAAATTGTGTACGCCGTTCCTAAGTTCCGGTAAGCAGTAGCAAGCTCAACTTCATCCGCGTAGCCCAGTTTTAACTCAAGTATTTTTTGATTGCTGGCTAACATTTCCTCTAGCCGTCCGAGTCTAAGGTAAATTTTCGATTGGACACTTTTTGTATCTGCCCAAACACTAGTGAGACTACTAGCACGTGCTACAGAAATAATTTCATTACTGTAGCTTAGTGCTTTCTCTGGAGTGTTGTCAATGAATCCTTTGACATGTTCCAGATGCTCGCGGAGCTGCTCTTCAGTTGTTGATGCTTGAATAATCTGCAATAAGCTATCCGGTACAGCCTTTGCTGATAAGTTAAGAAAGCATAATAGGGAAAATACAAATGGAATGAAACGCCTATTCCAGATCAAAGGGTGTGTAAGACTCATAGCATTATTTGACCAATACTATGATAAGTTGGTTCTTTTTGATCAAAAATGCAATTGTAATGCTTAAATATGTCTAGGAAATGCTATTTATCATTAACATTTAAATTGAGTCGCTAATTTGTTACCTAGATATTTGAATAGCACCACTTGCCTGAAGTCCGGATCTAGAGCTTACACGATAATTGTATGTTCCACTGGTCAATGCAGCTATAGGAATTGTGAGCTTTCTTAGTAAGGTGAAATTCTGCAAATAGATTAATCGATTTTGTGAATCATAAATGAATAAGGTAATCCGCTTTTCCTTAAGCAATACATTGCTAACAGTATACTGGATTATCATTTCACTAGCCTCTTCGGTAAAACTTACCTCAAGATGTTGTAATTGTTTCATTTTAGCTTTGGGGGATGAACGAATATGACAGGAGGTGGTCAAGTCCTGGCAATCTCAATTCAGTGGGGTATTTGTTAATTATCTACGTGGTAGGGCAATTTTTCATGTGATAATTCATTAGCCATAGCCAGTTAAAATAGAAAGCTGCTATTGCTGCTGCAAATATCAGATTGGTGGAGCTTTTTTAATTGAAAAGAATTAAGACAAAAGAGAGACAAGTAACCGTCGAATAAGAGATTTGTGGGAATGAGATTTACCTAACTAAACAACTATGTTTAGTGTATTTTTAGAGTAAGGTGTTGTTTTACAGTGTTTTAAGAGGTATTGGTGGTTTGTATTAATGATGTCCCAGTCTTGTCCCTGGTACTGTCAGTTTTATTGAAATTAGAAGAAGGGAACCTGAAAAATACTTAGAGCTTAATCATATAATGAAAGTACTACCTGAGGATGATAAGTTTTTCATCTAAAAATACACCGGATGAAACCGCATCCGCCCCGCCGTATTGATCTCCAGAGCAGGCGCGGGAATTTTAATGAAGTTGATGATGCTCAACACTGACCGTAGGAAACGCCGTCGTGTAGGAATGCGTTTTAAATCAATATCAAAGGAGAGGTAGAATTCACGGTAGCGTTCGTATTGATTGTCTGGTAGTCGGAATGTATTACCCTCGTCGTCGCTCCAACCATTGCTAAAGCCACCGTATAAATTGGCGCTACCGTAACCAACAGCTACATTTAACCATTTAGGCCAACGGGTCTGTGGCGCGAAGGCTGCTATATTGGCGCTGGCCCAAATCGTCATGGTATTGTAGTCTTTTAGGAAGCGTTCGGGTAGGGAACGGCCGTAGAGCTCTAAATGGCGCTCTCGCACACTGGCGCTAGTTGAGCCATCCGTATTAAATACCACTTCATCTGGTGAAGGGAGCCGTCGGTTAGTAGATATTTTGAGCAAGATACGCTGCTCATCCCAGATGGCCTCCTGTGCTACAAAGGCACCCATGCCCAGTGCATTGGCACCCATGTCCGACCAGGAGAAGCCCCATTCGGCAGAAAAACCATCCATGACTTCAATCGTGCTTTGCAAAAACATGCTGGCTGCTCCGGCTAGCCACAAGGATCGTTTTTTGTCTAACCCAGTCCACCTAGCGCCATCGTATAACAGCCGAGCCTCGGTGTAGGTAGTCAGGAAGTGGCCCATCTTATCCATCTGATTCCATTCACCAGCGTCATTGAAGGTGCGAAACTTAGTGAGTTCAAAATCTTTGTACCAGGTCTGGTAGAGTCCATAGGCTGCCCCGGAGTAAATAGCCGCTCCAGTACCTACACTGCCCCAGAAACGGCCCTTATGCAAGGTGTCAGCTGGCTCCATCCAGCGCCAGCGATCGCGATCTTGAGCAAATGCGTGACCGACCAATAGTAAAAAAAGGAGGAGAAAGCTGAAACGCATGGTGTTTGGAGTTATGATGTAAACTTCCGACTTGTCTTTTACGGATAACAGATGAATTTAGTTGCCTGAAGTTTACGGTAAAAGGTACTTAGTACGTAGTACTTGGATTTCATTATCACAAAGTCAATCAATACCAATTACCTTCTACCTTATACCAAGTACAGTGAGTTTTGCACTCCGCTTTTTGCTAGCAGTCAAAATAATATCGGCAAAGCTCACTATATCACAAAGGTAGGGGAGAATACTGATTGGAATAAATGCAGAATGCAGCTTAAATTGAGTGGATGAAAGAAAAAGACCTAAAAAGTGTGGGAATTGTCTTGTTGGCTGCGGGTACAGCTAGTAGAATGGGAATG
>JBCBWU010000220.1:0-11537 GCA_039816955.1 Bacteroidota bacterium | reverse complement strand
AGAATTACTATTGGTGGCTGCTTCTTGCGCCTTAGCTAGTAAGTCGGCAGGAGTAGTATTGGCCCGGGCAATGGATCTACTGGAGATTAGACTTACAATAAGCAGCAGCAGACCAAGGCGGTAGAAAGGGGAATAAACAGACATCACAAACAAGGGTTTTGAGCTCTAACTCACTCCCTAAGGTAGCATATTTTGTAACGCTTAACGCAATAGAAGAATATCGCCTCCCAGGGTCTGCGTCTCCCCATTAACCAAAAGCAGTTCGATACTGTAGACATACACCCCAGGATCAAGCTGTTGCCCCCGAAAGTACCCATCCCAGCCGTGGCGTTCACTGTTAATCGGCCAGTCAGCTGCTTGGAAAACCATGTTGCCCCAACGGTCAAAAATAAGCAGTCGGGCAATGCGCTCAATCTGCGCTTCGTTCCCGAATACCAGCCACTCGTCATTCTGATCATCACCGTTAGGAGAAAAAGCATTAGGCAGGAAAATATCTACTTTATTTTCAATTACTAATTGACTGTTTAATAATTGATTACATCCAAAAACATCTTCAATATACAATACAATACTATCTGGATACGTGGCGGTAAGCTCAGGAAAGCGACAGTCTACACACGAAAGCAGCTCTTCTGGTTCCCAGCGTAGCTCCGCCAGGAGATTGGTCGGTACATAGCACTCCCACTCTAGGGTTTCGGTGGTTCCCAACACCATCTTAATCTGATCGGGTAACCAGGCTAAGCCATTTGGATAAGTTGGCGGCATCAGCCAGTTGAAAGACTGTTCACAGCCGTTGCCATCGCGAACTATAACCTCAGTTTCTTCTCCTGGAACTAGCCCCCGCCACCAGTGCTCACCTGCAATCCACGGCCCGTTAGCCGTTAGTTGGTACTGATACGGCGGCACACCACCAGAAGCACTTAATTGCAAATTATTCGTCTGCAATTGCTCGCAGGTTGGCGTCGGTAAATCAATAGCCGCTGGAGCATTGATCTCCCAGGAAAACTGCGCCTCGCAGCCATTGTTATCGGTAACTTGCAGATCAAACCACCCCACTGACAGGTCCTGAACAGTGTTTTCGCTACTCTCCAGGTTGAGCCAGTTCAGCAGATAAGGTGGTGTCCCTTGACTCAGCGTAACTGAAATAGCACCAGTCTCTTCTCCGAAACACTCCGGATGCTCAATATTTGCCACTGCCAAGATATCCCAAAGGTCAAGCTGGGCATCTCCCTCTGCCTCACCGGCACAAGCAGCATCTGTCACACCTACTAATTCATAGTACCCATCTTCCATCAGGGCAAGTTCATCAGTCAATCCTACTAGATTGATGACAATAGGTTCACCATTGTGAAGGAGCTCTAATTCAAAGGGCGGAATACCTTGCAGTTCAATAGGAAATTGACCTGGGGTTCCGGCACACACCTGCTGATTCCCACTCAATCTAGCCGTGGGAGGAGATTTCAACTCCACTTGAGCATTGGCCTCCGCCACCTGTTCGCAGCGATCCAACACCACTAGTGTATAAGTTTCATCTTGTTCCGGTTGCACCGTGGTTTGTGCGTTCGTACTTCCTGTTGACCAGGAAAACGAAAAGGGCGGGCTTCCACCGTCTACTTGTGCGTTTAGAATTCCCTGCTCGCCTGGACAAAGGTATATGTCAGGTACATTTAACTCCAGTGGCGGTGGCGCCACAATCCTGAGGTCCGCAGAATCAGCGTAGCAAGCACACGGAATGTCCAGCACCAGACGTAGCAGCTCTGGATCTTCCAGCAGAGCGTCACTTAAGCTGCGTACCGCTAGATCAGCATAAGCTTCACCGGCCGGAATGGTGATTTCCCGAGGGAGGCTCTCATAATCTAGTCCCTCGATCGCAGAAGAAGCTTCGGAAGGGTAAAATCGCACCGTAAACGGTAGATCAATTGGTGCGCCTTCACTACGTGTAAAGCGAAAGGCTGCCTCCTCACAACCTTCGTACAGCTGTCCGGGAGTATTATTCTCACTCACTGCCTCAACACTAATCTCTGGGCCGAGGCTGAAGCTGCCAGCTTCAAGAAAAACCGCGGAGTCAAAGTGAGGATCGGCTACATCACCTACCACTAATCTAATATGGTAAGTCTGGCAGGGTTCCAGTAGAATCCGGGCTGTCATAACTTGCGTAAACCCGTCGTATTGTATAGTCTCTTGATAAGGATGATAAACAATGGGTAAGTTACATTGCTGCTGATCGTTGACCGTTTCATTGTGGATATAATATTCCTCGTTGCGATTAAAATTGATCGAGTTAATCGAAACGTAATCGGAAGAACCGGGGACCAGTGCCACATTCACTGCACCATCTGTGAAAGGACCATCTATTCCAGGACCACTGATAAAAAAACCAAAGACATCATTATAGTTACTGCCAACAAACTCGCAGTACTCTTCGGAGGCAAAGACATAGCGAAATTGGACCAAAGAATCGAGCGGGACAAAATCGAACTCGATACCAACGGCATCGTGTACTTCTCCAGTAGCCAGCTGGCCTAGATCTGCGTCAAAGTTGGGGCCTGGTAGGTTGGAACTCTTATCAGTAGCATTATTGGGGCCATGGGCGTTTTGGGTATTTCCGGTGGAAAGAATAATGCCAGTTTCAATGCCGATGGAGCCTTGCCCATTTTCAAAGTAGCCAAGACCGTTTTCGTGGCCTATTGGGTTGATGACATCAATGTTTTCACAAACACCGCTAGCAAAAATATCCGCTACCAGCGTCTGGGCGGAGAAATCGGTATGCGTGTTAATACGCTGTTGAGCTACTAGCGACAATGTACTAACAGCAAATAGAAGGAGCCATAGAAGTTGCTTCTTTTTCATGCGGTCTACCGTCCGGGCGGTTATTTCAGTTTTTGTAGAGGATTATGATAACTGGGCCCACTTAGAACTTAAGATAAAGATAGTTTACTTAAGTACACACAATTACAAGTACCAAGTCGTTTCGGACTAGAGGTACATGAGGTAGATCTGAGTTGCTAAGGGGTGATAAGCCGGTTTACCGTTGGATCACTGTGGGAATACACCTTAAAGATAGTAGTAATATTTGAAAAATCACCATCTGTTTTCAAGATGTAAGCTAACTGGCAAAAAATATCGCAAAAATTCAGTAACATACATGAGACAAAATCGGTATACGTTTATGTATAATTAGACCTTCCAAACCGAGACAAGCCCCCTTCACGCGAAAGCGAACACCTTTGCAAAAATCATAGCGGAAAAATTTCTCATATATGCAAACCCTTAATATCTTGCCTTGGATACTGAGGTGGAAGCCGATCCGACTTTTTAAATCAGCTTTATCTCAATGTATTCACCGCCTGCTAAACGTACTCATGTACCTCGGTGGGCATCGTCTCGGTGAACTGGAAGCAGTTTCATCGTACCAACAGAAATACATCATCATTTCTACCCGGAATGCAACTTCAGAAACAAATAGGTATATGAAAATCCTGAAAACTTTAACTTTCCTCATCCTGCTGCTAACGAGCTTTAGTCTCCAAAGTCAAGTATTTACAGCATGTGTTGAAGGAACAATTTCCGTTAACGGAAGTGCTGCGACCGAACTTTGCCAAGGAGATGGCTTAGAGGATCGCATTCGCTTTCGCACGAGACCACTCGCTACACCAGTCGCTTACATTGTGGTGGACGAAAACGACCTAATCGTTTTTACCAGTACGAGTAGCACCATCGATTTTGAGGATTTACCCAACGGTAATCTTCGGGTGTACTCAGTGTCTTATATCGGTCAGTTCACCGCCATGGTGGGTGAGAACTTTCTCGAATCAGAACTGGGTAGTTTCTGTGGCCGCCTAAGTGGTAACTTTATCTCTATCTCCAATCTCACGCCAGACGCTGGGTCCGTTAGCACAGCTACGGGAGAAACGGCCATTACCATCTGCGTAGAGCCCGGAGTAACAAATGTGGTAGACTTCATCACCGATAGTGACTTTGAGCCCTACATTTTTGCCATTACGGACGATAACAATAATGTATTAGGCTTTTCTACTGATGGCACGGTTGATCTCACCAACGCACCTCCTGGCGTATGCCGCCTTTGGGGGGTTGCCTATGTGGGTGATTTCGTCGGCGAGGTAGGAGATGACCTGCTTAACACCAATTTAGCGACCGCTTGTTTTGAGCTGTCCTCAAATTTTGTGGAAATAACTCGGCTTTCTCCAGAAGCCAACACCTTGACTTATGCGGATGGCAGCGAAAGCTTCCTTTCCTGTAGTGTATTGGAGCCTACCGGAACAGTTGGCTTATCCAGTAGCCACAACACCGCTACTGACTTTGTATTTGTGATCGTAGCAGAAGATGGTACCGTATACGATGTGACCACCGCTACTGAAATTGACCTGGCAGTTATTCCTGCCGGTGTTTATAGCATCTTTGGTTTGGCCTACACCGGTAACCTTACCGTTGCGGCGGGTGACACCTTTGATCCAACGCAACTAAGCGATGAGTGTTTTGATCTTTCGGATAATGCGCTAAGCTTTATCAAGCGGGTACAAAATGCCGATGATGTACTTTTGGAAGATGGTTCTTCCGAAGCAACTGTATGTGTAGGAGACGGCATTCCGGATGTATTGACCTTTACATCAACCTACGCTGGTAACGATAACTTCATCTACGTGATCACCAACGAAGGCAACTTTGTTTTGGCTACTTCTGAAGATGGCATCATCGACTTCGACGGTGCTGGCACTGGCATCTGCCGGGTTTGGGGCTTGGCTTATAGCGGAAACCTGACCCTGGAAGCAGACGATAACCTGGGTGGTGGTCAACCCCTCTCCGATGAGTGTTTCGATCTTAGTGACGGGTTCGTACTGATTAATCGTGACGGTCCCGACGGCGGCAGCATCAGCTATTCCGACGGCAGCACCAGTTTCACTTCTTGTTCCGCCCTACCACCAGACGGTGGTCTTACGGTAGTAGTTGCAGACAATGACCCGAATGCTGAATACGCATTCCTTTTAGTTAACGAAAACAACGAAATCACCGTCATCTCAACGGATGGTGAAATTGACTTGGAAACGCTGCCAGATGGCACTTATACGATTTACGGTGTTTCATTCATTGATGCCCTGGCAGTAAGTGAAGGCGACACCTTCGATCCAGCTAATTTAGGCACGGCTTGCTTTGACTTATCCGACAATACGGCCAGCCTGATTAAGCGGGTACAAAATGCCGACAACGTCTTGCTCGAAGACGGCAGCAATATGGCCACCATTTGTGTAGGTGATGGCGTTCCTGATGTTTTGACCTTCATCTCAACCTACGTAGGAGACGATAACTTCGTTTACGTAATCACTAACGAAGGCAACTTCGTTATGGACACCTCTGAAGATGGTATCATCGATTTCGAAGGCGCAGGATCTGGCGTATGCCGGGTTTGGGGCCTCGTATACAGTGGCAACCTTACACTAGATGTAGGTGATAACTTGGGTGGCGGGCAACCACTCTCCGATGAGTGCTTCGATCTCAGTGATGGCTTCGTCCTCATCAATCGCAATGGCCCAGATGGTGGTAACATTAGCCTAGCTGACGGAAGCACCAGCTTCGTAGAATGTATGGCCGGCGGCAGTGGCACGGTACTCGAGCTAGTAGCAACAGATACCGATCCCAACTTACCGTACACTTTCCTTGTCGTCAATGATGAGAGTGGTGAGGTAGTGGCAGTCCAAGAGTCAGCTAGCCTAGATCTGGACCAACTTGGACTGGGTTCTTACACGGTCTACGGCCTCTCTTACACAAATAACCTCACTGTCACAGTGGGCGACACTTTCACTGGTGAAGACTTAGCTGACGTTTGTTTTGACCTCAGTGACAATACCATAGAAATCGTCAATCGCTCTGTGAGCGTAAGTGAAATCACTTTTGATGATGGCACCACTGTGGCAGCCATTTGTCCAGATGACGGTAATGTGGATATCCTCAACTTCCTTACCGATTTCTCAGGAGGTGACAACCTGGCCTTCTTGGTGACCGATACGGATAATGTCATTTTGGAAATTCTTGCCAGCTCTAGCACCAACTTTGAAGCTTACGAAGGTGACTTTGTGCGGGTCTGGGCCGTGGCCTTTAGTGGTAACTTTTTATTACAGACAGGCATGATGATCGACGAGAGTACGATCATCTCTGATGACTGCTTTGACATTACCGAAAACTTCCTGTTGGTTGACCTCAGAGGTCCAGAAGGCGGTACGGTAAGCTTAGCAGACGGCAGCGAGCAAGTTGATGTTTGTGTGAGCGATGGTCAGCCTGATGTGCTCACCGTAGTGAATGATGCACCAGAAGGCACCAATTATCTTTACGTCATTACCAACGAAGACAACACCATCCTCGCTACCAGCACTTCTCCGGAGATTGACTTTGAGAATACGCCTGCTGGTATTTGCCGCATTTGGGGCTTGGCTTACTTAGGTGACCCAACTGCCACAATCGGGGAAAACGCCGCAGTCATTGACCTAGCAACGGAGTGTTTCGATCTCTCCGACAACTTCGTAGTTGTAATTCGCACCTTCGTTGACGGTGGTACGGTGAGCCTAGAAGACGGTAGTACCCAAGCCTTTGCTTGTAGCAACGATGGCGAAGCGGATTTCTTCATCTTCAATAATGTAACTACTGCCACGGATGCCGAATACGCTTTTGTGGTAACGAACAATGAGAACGAGATTTTGGCCGTCCTTGCCGGTAATAGCGTAGATCTGGACCAGGCAGCTCCAGGCGAGTGTCGGGTGTGGGGTCTTTCCTACACCGGTGGGATCATTGCCGAGACCGGACAAAACGCCGCTGAAGTAGCCCTTACGGATGACTGTTTCGAGTTGTCCGCTAACTTTGTAACGATTAATCGCGATGAGGTCATCGGTGGCACGGTAAGCTTAGACGATGGTACAACCCTCACCAATACTTGTCCGAATGATGGTGTGGAAGACTTCCTGAGCTTCCTTAACACGGGCAGCAGCACTGCCAACTACACTTATGTTCTTACGGACGTAAACAACAATATTCTTGGCAACATTGGTACCGATCCTGTGGATTTTGATGGCTTTGACACGCCTTCCGAAGTACGGGTATGGGGTGTTGCCTTCAGCGGCCAGCTAACCGGCTTGACGGGGGATATCGAAACTGCCGAACTGAGTAATGTGTGTTACAACCTATCGGAGAACTTTGTGACAATCATTCGCGAAACGCCAGAAGGCGGAAACGTATCGACAACGGATGGGGAGACCACCCTATTCCTCTGTACCGATGACGGCGAACCCGACGTCTATAGTTTTGACGCGAGCGGTGCCAGCAATACCGACTACGTATTCCTGATCACGGATGATGCCAATGTCATTCTTGACATCCTGCAACCAGGCGATAGCGCTGACTTCGAAGGCGTACCGAACGGTACCTGCCGGGTTTGGGGCTTGGCTTACACCGGTAACCTCACCGCAGCGGTAGGTAATGACGCAGCAGCTGTTGCACTTTCAGACGATTGTTTTGACCTGAGCGATGATTTCGTAACGGTCGTGCGCGGAGAATTGAATGCTGGTACAGTAGCCAGTGTATTGGGTATTGGTGATCGCTTCACCTGCCCTGGTGACGGCGAAGTCGATGTACTTACTTTCTTCAACGAAGGAACTGGTTCAGGCACCTTCTCCTTCGTACTTACAACGGACGAAAATGTAATCGTACAGATTCCTGCTGATAATACTGTAGATTTTGAGCCGCTACCAGAAGGCGAATATCGCCTTTGGGGCTTAGTCTTCACCGGTGACTTGCTAGCCGATGTAGGCACTGATGCTAGCACGGCTGAATTGGCGACCGGCTGCTTCGATCTTTCCGATAATTTTGTCACCATCTTTAACGTAGCTCCGGCTGCCGGTTTGGTATTCACCGAAGGCGGTTCAGAAGAAGTTTCCATTTGTATTGGCGACGGCATTCCTGATCCGTTCAACGTAGAAGTATTTAGCGCCAGCGATGCGGCCTATACCTTCTTGATCGTAGACCTGGATAGTATCTTAGTGGGTACCCTAGATGGACCAACCTTCGACTTTGAACAAGCTGCACCGGGTGACTGGCGCATCTACGGCTTGTCTTACACCGGTTCGCTGAGTGTCCTCCCGGGGGCACAAATCTTTGAAGAAGACTTGGCTAGTGGCTGCTTTGACATCAGTAACAACTTTGTCCTTGTAGATAAAACCCAAGTTGATGGTGGTGAAGTATTTACCGATCTGGGAGAGACAACGGTCTTCGCCTGCGAGGATGGCGGATCTAACTTCGTCACCTTCATCAACAGTAGTTCTTCTACTGAAGCGGAATACACTTACGTCCTCACTACCCAGACCGACATTGTCCTACAGGTACTAACGGGCGCTACTATTGATTTAGCAGATGCTGCTGGCTTAGATGCTCTGCGCATCTGGGGTGTATCTTATAGCGGTGACCTGCAACTCTCTATCGGCAACATCATTACCGAAGTGGAACTATCGGATGGTTGTAACGATCTTTCCGGCAACTTTGTCGATATCTTTATTGACAATCCCGAAGGCGGCACCTTGAGTTTTGAAGATGGCACTGATGTGACACGACTGTGCCACAGTAACTTTACGCCGGGTATCCAGGTCAATACTACTAGCACAGCCAACGTGGGCTATGCGTACATCCTGACCGATACTTTCAATGTGGTGATTGAAGTGAGTACGCCAGCCGACGGTGTAGTGAATCTGGATAATGTTGACCCGGGCACTTACCGTATTTGGGGCCTCTCCTACACTGGTGTATTGTTGGTTGAAGAAGGCCAGGTGGTAACCGAAGGTGATCTAGCCAGCAGTTGCCACGAACTTTCTGAGAACTTCGTTACAGTAGAGCGTACAGAGAGCTTGGATGCGGGTAACGTATCCACCAGTACGGGCGAACAGATCGTATTCATCTGCCCTCAAGATGGAATTGCCGATGTGGTGGTCCTGGATAATGACACCAGTGATCCAGATTATCGCTACATCATTACCGACGACCAGAACAACATCATCTTCGGAGATGTAGAAAGCAATGTGATTGACTTTGATCCATCCTTACCGGGTATTTGTCGGGTATACGGTGTGGTCTTCACTGGCGATTTTGACCCACCATTCATGGAAGATGCGACCACCGCTGCTCTTTCTACCGATTGTTGGGCACTATCCAACAACTACATCACGCTCGTGCGGCAACAACCTGAAGGCGGTACTGTCAGTGCTGATGATGGTAGCATTGACGTCGAATTCATTACGGATGATGGTGAGGCTGATATCGTGACGATGATTAATACTGGCATTGATCAGACACCGTATCTGTACGTGATTACTGATGAAGACAATATGATTCTGGCAACATCTGAAGATGGTGTTATCAACTTTGAAGGTATCCCTGAAGGCGTTTGTCGCATCTGGGGTCTGTCCTACACGGGTAATATCACGGCCATGATTGGAGACTTTGCTGATCAAGTACCGCTGAGTGACGATTGTTTTGACTTGTCCGACAACTTCGTAACGGTTACTCGCCTGAGCGAGGGTAATATTGCACCGAACGAAGGCGAAGGCTTCCAGGCACTAGAGGAGGAGCGGATAGTACTGAATGTCTTCCCGAATCCTGCTCGCGAGTTTGTGAACCTGCAAGTGAGTGTACCACATAATCTACTCACCAATCAGCAGATGGTTAGTGTCTACAACTTGAGTGGCACCTTGCTCTTCCAACAGCAGTTGGCTCCGCAAGTGGGAACCGCTCAACAAAGCTTAGATATCAGTCAACTGGAAAGCGGTATGTATCTGCTCCAGTGGTACGATGGCGAGCGCGTCATGATGACTCGCTTCATCAAGGAATAGAACTAGCCACGGGCTAGAAGCTTTGGAGGCAGATGTTGAATTACAGCATCTGCCTCTTGCTTTTAGGTCAAAGATGTGATGTAAGTCAGCATCATTTAATTAACACATAATCAGATACTTACCTCTAAAATCTACAGTAATGAGATCGTAATTATCAGTAAATGAATGGGGTTTGAGACATAGCGGAGCAGCGATTTATCTTCATTTTTGATCCATCAACTGATATAAAACAAGATAAATCCGCTATATCATGGCAAAACTCAATTTTGGTGGTGTTGAAGAAAACGTAGCCACACGAGAGGAATTTCCTTTAGCAAAGGCACAAGAAGTATTGACGGACGAAACCATCGCTATCATTGGTTATGGTGTACAAGGTCCGGGCCAGGCGCTAAATCTACGCGACAATGGCTTCAATGTAATTGTGGGCCAACGCCAACCTTCTAAGTCTTGGGATAAGGCCATTGCTGACGGCTTTGTACCCGGTGAAACGCTGTTCTCTATCGAAGAGGCAGCCGAGCGTGGTACCATTATCCAATACTTACTTTCTGACGCGGCACAGATTGCCAAGTGGGAAACAATTAAGGAACGCCTAACGCCAGGCAAGGCATTGTACTTCTCGCACGGTTTTGGTATCACCTACCGCGACCGTACCGGTATTGTACCTCCCGCCGATGTGGATGTGATTTTGGTAGCGCCAAAGGGTTCTGGAACTAGCTTACGCCGCATGTTTGTGGAAGGCCGTGGTCTAAACTCTTCCTACGCCATCCACCAAGACGCTACTGGCCGAGCCCAAGAGCGAGTAATTGCCCTGGGAATTGGCATTGGCTCTGGTTACCTATTTGAAACGACTTTCCAGAAGGAAGTTTACAGTGACCTTACGGGCGAACGGGGTACCCTGATGGGCGCCATCCAAGGAATCTTCGAAGCACAGTACAGTGTATTGCGGGAACGTGGCCACTCTCCTAGTGAGGCGTTCAACGAAACGGTTGAGGAATTGACCCAGAGTTTGATGCCATTAGTTGCCGAAAACGGTATGGACTGGATGTACGCCAACTGTTCGACCACTGCTCAGCGTGGGGCTCTGGATTGGAAAAACAAGTTCCGCGATGCAGTTCTGCCAGTTTTCAACGAATTGTACGATAGCGTAGCAGCGGGTGAAGAAGCACAGCGATCTATCGATTCCAATAGTCAACCGGACTACCGCGAAAAGCTAGACGGTGAATTGAGTGAATTGCACAACAGTGAAATGTGGCAAGCTGGCCGCGTGGTACGCAGCCTACGCCCAGAGAATCAGCCTGCTGAAACAGCTCAGGAGGTATAACGGAAAATTATAGCTGGTTCCCCCCTGCCAGCTTTCAAGTTTCTTACAAGATGCGCTCCGTACTCCCCACGGGGCCTATCTTATTTATACCAGGGTGTTTTACCCTCCATATATTGATCGATATTGCCATGGCTAAGCCAATACTGACATCCTCCACTTTGATTAGCGTAGAGCAAATCTACCAGGCGAAAGTGCGCCTCAAAGGTGTTGCGGACATTACGCCGATGCTCTTTAACTACCGTTTCTCAGAACAGTATGATTGCTCGGTTTGGTTCAAACGGGAGGACATGCAGGTGGTACGCTCCTACAAAATCCGCGGAGCCTACAACAATATG
>JBCBWU010000021.1:0-50976 GCA_039816955.1 Bacteroidota bacterium | reverse complement strand
ATACTGTAATCTTCGTAGATCCAGTTGAAGGCTTCTGCGTTTAAGACGCGTTGTTGCTGGTTAAGGTGTAGATCAAACAGGCCTGCTTGCTCATTGTAGAGCATTTGCCGAATGAGTAGCCCCATCATGTAGTCGTCTGTCCGGCCACCGCCCAGTCGCCATCCTAATTGTAGGTAACTGCTGGCTTGGCCCATTACTTCCGTTTTTAGTGGACCATTGATAGGAGGTTGCTCCTCGTATTGAAAGGGTGGAAAATCTACGGCTTCCCAGTCACCGAAACACTCGTCAATCATGCCAATGGCCTCGTCGGGATCAAAATCTCCGGCTAGACAAATGGCCGCGTTGTTGGGTACATAGTAAGTATTGAAGAAGGTCTCAATATTGCGCATTGAGGGATTCTTCAAGTGCTCGGGGCGCCCCAACGTAGTTTGTGTGCCATAAGGGTGAGTGGGGAAGAGGAGTTTACGGAGTGCTTGTTGCCCTTTGCGAAAATCCTTGGCCAGGCTCATATTATATTCCTCGTATACCGTTTCCAGTTCGGTATGAAAAAGGCGTAGTGCTAAATAGCGAAAGCGTTCGCGTTCTAGCTTGATCCAGCGCTTCAATTCATTGCTGGGAATATCATTTACGTAGACCGTCTGCTCTACCCAGGTATAGGCGTTGGTATCCTTGCCTCCAATAGCCGTAACGAGCCGATCATATTCGTTAGGAGCGACTAGCAAGGCTGCTTCGTAACTCAAGCTATCTATCTGCTTATAGAGTTCCTGCCGTTTTTCATCTTCGCTGGTGTGGCGGTAGGTTTCGAACAAGTCGGCGATTTGCTCCAGCAAGGCACTTTCTGCTTCCCAATTGGTTGCACCAATCTTGCTGGTGCCCTTAAAAAGCATGTGTTCCATATAGTGAGCCAGGCCGGTGGTGTCGGCTGGGTCATATTTAGAGCCTACTCGGAAACATATATTGGTAAAAATGCGTGGCTCGTTTTTGTTTACACTCAGAAAAACTCGGAGGCCGTTCTGGAGGGTGTAAGCGCGCACGCCTAGGGCGTCGCCGGCTATAGTGTCGTAGGTATACGTAGTTGGAGCTTTGGGCATAAGTATTTTAAGTTCTTATCAGACCTAGTGTTGTTGCATAAGCAAAGGCGAAATCCCTTTTCTTTTTTAATCCCCCCTTATGCTTGTTGACAACGTTTTTTGAGGCAGCTTAGTTTTTTGCAAATTCAAAGGTACGCTTTCAAGATCAATAGCTCTTCCACGTCTTGTTCTTCGTTTGGCATAATTGCAAAATGCCAGGTGCGTATTGATTACCGCCAATGGGGCAGATGAATATTCCTTAATTTGCCAACAAAAAAAGATGCGTAGTCTGATCGTCCTTATCCTACTTGCTAGCTCTTTCTTACTGAAGGCACAAACCGATTGGCTAACCCGCTTGCACGACGCCCATGCTGATTATCGGGTGAGTGAGTTGGAAGATCGGCGCTTTAAGCACGAACACATCAGCGCTTTATTGCAACAGTTAGACGAACGCTTTATCGTACAATTAGAGGGGTATTCTGTACAGCGGCGAACTATTCATAGCGTGACCTACGGCGAAGGAAAAACAACAGTTTTGTTCTGGTCTCAGATGCACGGTGATGAACCCACCGCTACGGCAGCAGTTATGGATATGTTCCGTTTTCTGGCTGCGGAGGGAGATGGTTTTGATGAGTTTCGGAATCTTCTCAAAACGCGTCTAAAACTAGTCTTTATCCCCATGCTCAATCCAGATGGTGCAGAGGTTTTTGAGCGCCGCAACGCATTAGGCGTAGACTTGAACCGTGACGCTCAGCGTCTTAGTACTCCGGAGGCCCAATTGTTGAAGCGTGTACGTGATGACCTGGATGCGGATTGGGGTTTTAATCTGCATGATCAAAGCCGATTCTACGGAGCGGGTTATCCTACTGAAGATATGGCTACCCTGTCCTTTCTGGCGCCAGCCTTTGATTTTCCAAAAACGGTTAATAACGTCCGTGAACGGGCGATGAAGGCGATTGCGGAGCTCAATGCCAGTTTGCAAAAACATATCCCCGGGAAAATAGGCCGGTATAGCGATGCCTTTGAACCTCGGGCTTTTGGTGATAATATGCAAAAATGGGGTACGAGTACCATCTTGGTGGAATGCGGTGGCTATCCCGGAGATCGTGAGAAGCAATATATTCGTCAGCTCAACTTTGCGCTCCTGCTGGCGGCTTGCCATAGTTTTGCTACCCGTTCCTACGAGCGTTACAGTCGCTCCGAATACCAGCAGATTCCCTATAATCGTGGCGGTGTCTTCAATGACCTGCTGCTTCGCGAAGTTAATTTTATCCATAGTGATGGCAACCGCTATCTCTTGGACATTGCTTTTGATCTCAGCGAACGTGATTACCTGGCGGCCCGCAAATTCTATTTCCGTGGCCGGGTTGATGACATTGGCGACCTAAGTTATCAACGGGGCTACCAAGAACTGGCTGCTGGGAATTACACAGCAGAAATTGGCAAGTCTTATCCAGATCTCGTTCCAGACTTGGCTACTATTAAAGAAATGGACCAACAGGCGCTGTTACGTGACGGTTATGCCGTAGTTCGGGCCAAGAAACCGGGCCGTCCATGGGAGCAAGCAGAGCAGGATGTACTGGTACTAAGTGCCGAAGGAATTTACGATCGTGAATTGGCCGTAGGGCTCAATCCGCCGCTCATTATTAGGGATGCAGGTGGTACAGTTCGCTACGCTGTTATCAATGGAAGGTTGATTAAGGTAGAGTAGGAGAGAAGTTAAAATGAAAAAAGGAGTGAAAGTGAAAGTTTGAGGACCATTATTGAAAAGTCAAGTCCCAATTGCTACTTTCACTGTCACTTTCATTTTTACTTCCACTTTCACCTCTTCCGCGTACCTTTGAAAAACTCATAACCAAATAAATCCATGAATAAAGTAGTAGCGAATGCACAAGTTGCAATTGCCGGAATAACAGACGACATGACCCTCATGCTCGGCGGCTTTGGCTTGTGTGGAATTCCCGAAAATAGCATAGCGGAGCTGGTAGAAGCCGGCGTAACGGGCTTAACCTGCATATCGAATAATGCCGGGGTCGACGATTTTGGCCTGGGCCTGTTGCTGCAAAAGCGTCAAATCAAAAAAATGATTTCTTCCTATGTGGGGGAGAACGATGAATTTGAACGCCAAATGCTCAGCGGTGAGCTAGAGGTAGACCTCATTCCACAGGGTTCATTAGCGGCCCGCTGCCAAGCGGGTGGGGCAGGAGTTCCTGCTTTCTTTACGCCCGCTGGTTTTGGTACGGAAGTAGCAGAAGGCAAGGAGGTGCGGTACTTCAACGGGAAACCACACATTTTGGAGCATGCTCTCACGGCAGATTTTGCCATTGTTAAAGCCTGGAAGGGTGATCGTTTTGGCAACCTCGTCTTCAAAGGGACGGCGCGCAATTTTAATCCGCTTATGGCCATGGCCGGAAAGATTACCATTGCTGAGGTAGAGGAATTGGTAGAGCCAGGTGAGTTAGATCCAAATTTTATCCATACGCCGGGCGTGTTTGTTCAGCGTATCTTCCAAGGCGCACGTTACGAGAAGCGGATCGAACAACGCACTGTACGCCAACGCGAGGCCTAATTCACCCCCAAAAGACAATTCATTATGTTAGATAAAGCAGGTATTGCTAAACGAATAGCACAAGAATTACAAGACGGCTGGTACGTAAACCTCGGTATTGGCATTCCTACCCTAATCGCCAACTACGTGCCCGAAGGCTTAAACGTTGTTTTCCAATCCGAAAATGGCATTATGGGTATGGGCCCTTTTCCTTACGAAGGAGAGGAGGATGCTGACCTGATCAACGCTGGTAAGCAAACCATTACCGCGTTACCTGGTGCCGCCATTTTCGACTCTGCCACTAGCTTTGCCATGATCCGTGGACAGCATATTCAGCTCACTGTACTGGGAGCAATGGAAGTATCGGACAATGGAGATATCGCTAACTGGAAGATTCCCGGTAAGATGGTAAAAGGAATGGGAGGAGCGATGGACTTGGTGGCTTCCGCCGAAAATATCATCGTAGCTATGATGCACACCAACCGCAAAGGGCAATCCAAGCTGCTAAAAAGTTGCACGCTGCCACTCACCGGCGTGCGTTGCGTGAAGAAAGTAGTGACGAATCTAGCGGTATTAGATATCACGGATAATGGCTTCAAACTCCTAGAGCGGGCACCTGGTGTATCCGTAGAGGAGATCCAAGCGGCAACGGAAGGTCGTCTGATTATAGAAGGTGATATTCCGGAAATGCAGATTTAATCGTACGCAAGGTTGACACTAGAATGGGGCAGTCGAGGGTCGAACTGTCCTGGTTTTGATACTTTACTTATTAATTTTACCAAACGTTGGGCAAAATATTATGATTCGGCAAGCTGATACCTTCTTTTGGGCCACCCAAAGTTCAGCAGGCAAGGCTGATGCTTCTTACCGAGGTGGCAAAGCTGGATTTGTGGAGATCTTAGCTAATGGTCAATTGCGAATACCTGACTATCCTGGCAACAGCCTATTTAACTCACTTGGTAATATTCACGAAAATCCGAATACGAGCTTGTTGTTTGTCGACTTCGAGCAAGGAAACGTGCTACAGTTGACCGGGAAAGCTACTTTGAGTTTTGGCTAAAATGACGCTGATGATCTGGCAAAGACTGGTGATACTGGCCGCTTCTGGCTATTTGAAACTACTGAATGGATCAGAACAGATCATCATCACCAAAAGCAGTGGGATTGGGTCGATTATTCCCCTTTTAACCCTTGATCATCTTTGGATAAGGAAACTATCTATTCGTCTGCTTCCACCATCCAGTTATTTTCCAGATAGGCAAGGCCTCTGCTGTGGTAGGCCTCAAAGTCATCTACCTGGGTTTGGGTCTTTTTTAGTGCTTTTAAAGCGAAGTCTCTAACGACAACTTCGCGCCATTCTGGGAAGAAATCCTCAGTAGCATTAGCTAAGTCCAGTGTAAAGAATCCGCTTGCTTCTGGATGTTTAATGACTAATGCTCCTAATTTCATAACTCCGGCAAGTGTTTTTATATACTTTTCAAGGGCGAAGTTGATCCCAATTTTGCGTTTCCCTTTGACAAAGGCCAGTGATACAGTATTGAGAGCTTTGGAGTAGAAGAATCCAATGCTGTAGCCCGTGTTATCGCTAAGGAATGCGCTTACTAATTTGGCGTTGTATGCTGTCTTTACTTGAATGAAAGGAAGGTAACCTTCTTCCTCGGTGATTTTTGCTTGCCCGGCATGAGTAATATCTAGGACAGCAGATTTTCTGAATAAAGGCATAGAGAGCACGAATTGTATAAGGTGAAGAGCACGAATGCATAAAATTTAGCAGCTGGGCGAAGATACATAAGTAATAGAGCTAAATCATATAAGGTTTGCGGGGCTAAGACCACATGTAATCTTAGCCCCGCACTGAGGTTGATGGAATTCGCGAATCCCACTCTAGTTTATTGCTTGATAATCCGTCGACTACTCCAGATTTTTCCTTCGGAGAACAAAGCTACTGTATATAAACCGCTCGGTAGGGAGCTAGCGTTCTGAATCCGTAAACTTCTACGTCCCATCCGCCACTTACTCTGGATCAGTGCCTGTCCCTGACTGTTGTAAACGATAACGCTTAGGTCATCCGTTGGTACTTCACCACCAATTCTAATCTCAAACTGGCTGTCGAATGGATTCGGGTTTACCTGCCACCAAGCCCGCCGGATAAGTAGATCTTCAATAGAGTTGGGATCCGTGCAAGTGTCAAATTCAAATAGTGTAAAATCACTTTCATTACCATTGCAGAGCGTTCTAACTCGGAGCGTGTAATTGACACAGCTATCCAAATCGCTAAGGCTAATCATACTACCCATTACGGTGGCTGAAGTCCATTCTACATCGTCTGCGCCACGATAATCTGCATCATAATCGAGTGCTTGTGGTACTGGTGACCAACTAACCTCTACGGCGTTAAAGTTAAGTGGCGTAACCACAAAATCACTAGGTTCCGGACAGTCTGCTGCGGGTAATACGTTGATGCAGTAGTCTTCTATTTCTCCAAAATTACTGATGAATGTACAGGCATCTGAAGGAGAAGAAAAGCGCATCATTATCCGCATCCGCGTAACGCCGAGATTAGCCGCTGCGGGGATGGTAATGAAGTCGTTAACCGCATTAGAAGTAGCAGACACATCAAGTATAATTTCATTGGAGGTGAAGCTTCCGTTATGATCGCTGTCCAACCAGATACGCCAACTTTCAAGCAGCGAGCCCGCTACAAAACCTGGTGTCAACTGGATAGGATAGGTTAGGCCCGCCTCCAAGTCAACTGGGGCAGCGGTCTGCCCAAAATCGTTATAACCATTTGGTGCACCTTCGCTCGTATTGGTGAAGAACCCACCAATTCCAATTTCTGCTATCCACTCCTCGTCAGTACTCAAGACATCGGTTGGTTGGCAGTACTCCAAATCTAGGCAAGGACCACATTCTGAGGTGAGGAAGTTGCCAATGTCGGTCCATTCGGTACTTTCATCTAGACAGTTAGTGCGCAATTGATATTGGTAGAACGTGCAGCTCTCTAAGTCGTCCACTTGAACACTATTGGCAATCGGACTCACCGTTACCCAGTCTGTAGTTCCATCTACACGATAACGCAGATCATAGCTTTGTGCTGCGGTTACTGCATTCCACGTAAAATTTACACTAGAACCAGAAAGTACTTCAAACATCACCTCTTCCGGGGCTGTACAGCAACCGTCTGTCAGGAAGAGGCGACTTTCGCCAAATGCAATGGTGTCATTAGCGCAGATCGATTGCACTTGATATTCGTATTCCGTACAAGCACTTAGTGTAGTTAAGGCCAAGGGGCTAGTGGCGCCCACTATCGTATCCCAGTCCATGGCATCCACGGCTCGCCAGCGAAGGTCTACAGATTGCAGGCTATCGTTGGTATTCCACTGGATGGTCGCCACGTCTACACCGATATCTGTAGTGCGAATTGAGGTGGCTGGAATACAGCCATCGCAAAACTGGAGTAGATACTGAAGGCTATTATTCACGTTCAGGCGACCGCCAGTCACCGTAATATCTGCCAGGCTTTCGTTGGGGTCAACGCCTTCCAAAATAGCCTCACGTACCAATAGTCCTGCTGCTCCTGGATCTGATTCTATCAACGCCACTAAGGTTGGGCAATCTAGGCTGTACAAGAGTGCAATAGCACCTGCTACGTGCGGTGTGGCACCAGAGGTTCCACCAAAGCCGGCGTATCCGCCACCATTAGCAAGATTATATGCGCCGGCACCAGGAGCCCCTAAGTCAATAGTGGTTACACCAAAGCCAGCTTGTGTCACCTTTACATCGTCATCATTGGTATTCGTAACAGCAATTAGGTAGTCGCTAGGACAGGCAGTGGGCAAATCGCCTACTTCATCAATATCAAAATTAGCGTTTGCGGTAGCACCACAGCTGATAATACCGTCTTGGCCCATTACGTCGTAAAAGTCACACCATAGTGGAGCGTCTTCAGGGTCTCCACCATCAATCCCCCAGGAGGCATTAGTAGATACCACAAATGCGCCACGTTCTCCGCCCGATTCATTGTAGGCAATGCGCTGTTCCCAAGCGTAGGAATAGGCCTCCAGTACAGCGGCTTCGTTGGTGTTGAAGTTGTTCTTGATGTTCATCACCTTTACATACCAGTTGACGCCGGTTACGCCCAATTCATTGTCGCCATCGGCACCAATAATACCTGCGACTGGAGTTCCGTGCCCACCTCCAGATAAATTATCATCGTCGGTTATGATACTCCAACCAGCGTAATCATCTACGTAGCCATTCATGTCATCATCAATGCCGTTGTCCGGAATCTCCGCGTAGTTACGCCAACAGTTGCGTAGGAAGTCCGGGTGATCTATGTCTACGCCATCGTCAAGAACGGCTACTACTATGGTGTCTCCGGCAAGGGTAGTACCACCCGTGGTGATGTCCCAGGCTTCTACTGCATCGATGTCAGCGTCTACTGTACCACCGGATTGGCCGGTGTTTTGGTACTGCCATTGTTGGTCAAACTGTAGATCAGAAGGTACCCCACGCATCTCTACTTTGTGGTTGCGTTGGGCGATTAATACTTTTGGTGATTGCTGTACCGCTCTTAAAATGCTACGATCCTCAGTTTGAGAGGGATCAAACTTTACCAGCCAAATATCCGCCGGACGCGATATTTGTTCAATCTTATCGAGGTGTAGCCAGTCGGGTTGTAAGCGGTTCCAACTTTGGAGCCATTTTTCGCCCTCTGTCCCGGGCTTAAGCTGAATCAGCAAATCGCCTTGTACGTAATTGGCATCCTGTGCTAGCAAGTTGCTGGAGCAAAGCCCCATAAGGAGGATAAAGAGTGGAGCAAATCGTGATGAAGTGGATAGTTGCTTCATGGGAAGATGATCTAGTGCTGTTTGAAACGTGAGCTCTGCCTTAATCCGTTCGCTTTCATTACAGCGCACCTGGCAAAACGCACGGTACCTAAGTACCTTGTACAGTGGACTTCTACTAGTGAAGAATGCTGGTTGTCAACTAGCTTAAAGTGGAAGTTCACGTTATTAAGCTGTGAAATTAGGGATTTCTAGTCGCATGCTCTTGAGGAATGAGCTCGATTGTCAGCCGGTACGCCAAGCAGAGAATTCTTGCAGCAGTTTTGCAATATAGCTGACTTGTAGATGGATGTAAGACCTTCATAGCCGCAAATAACAAGGCCGCAGTGAAAGCATTTCACCGCGGCCCTTATTCGTTGTACGCTAAGCAAACGTGAACTTATCCGTTCATAGAAGATAAGAACTCCTCGTTGCTCGACGTATGTACCATGTTCTTACGTAGGAAGTCGAAGGCCTCGTCTGGCTTCATGTCAGAAAGGTGATTGCGCAGGATAAACATACGTTGGAGTGTATCCTTGTCCATGAGCAAGTCTTCGCGACGCGTGCTGGAAGAGGTGATATCGATCGCTGGGTACATGCGCTTGTTGGCCAGGTTGCGGTCCAACTGGAGCTCCATGTTACCAGTACCCTTAAATTCTTCGAAGATTACATTATCCATCTTCGAGCCAGTCTCTGTAAGAGCAGTCGCCAAGATGGTCAATGAACCACCGTTTTCAATGTTACGGGCTGCACCAAAGAATTTCTTGGGCTTCTGTAGGGCGTTTGCTTCCACACCACCCGAAAGTACCTTACCACTGGCCGGGGCAACGGTGTTATAGGCACGCGCCAAACGAGTAATGGAGTCGAGCAGGATAACCACATCGTGGCCACACTCTACCATCCGCTTGGCTTTCTCAAGTACCACACCCGCTACGCGCACGTGGTTTTCTGCGGGCTCGTCAAAAGTAGAAGCAATTACTTCCGCTTTTACACTCCGCTTCATATCTGTTACTTCTTCCGGGCGTTCGTCGACCAGTAGAATAATCAGGTAAGACTCAGGGTGATTCTTAGAAATCGCATTAGCGATATCTTTTAACAAGAAGGTCTTACCCGACTTAGGTTGTGCTACAATTAGACCACGCTGACCTTTACCGATTGGGGTGAATAAATCGATCAAGCGGTTACCAAAATCCCGGCCAGTAGGAGACATGGTCATCCTGAACTTCTCGGTAGGGAAGAGTGGTGTTAGGTAATCAAAAGGTACTCGCTCACTCACTTCCTTAGGATCCAGACCATTGATCTTGGATACGCGCAAGAGTGCGAAATACTTCTCACCTTCTTTAGGAGGGCGGATTGCGCCTTGGACGGTATCACCAGTTTTCAAGCCAAAGAGCTTGATCTGCGATGGAGAAACATATATATCGTCAGGAGAAGTGAGGTAGTTATAGTCGGCTGAGCGTAGGAAACCGTAGCCGTCTGGCATCATTTCCAAAATACCTTCACCTTCGATGATGCCGTCTAGTTCGATGTCAAAAACATCCACCTCTTTCTCTGGAGCTTGCTCTTTAGCGGAGCGGTCGCTCTCTTGGCGGCGGTTGTCATCTTTGTTATTATCATCGTTTTTACGACGATCGTTGCGACGGCGATCATTGCGACGGCGGTCTTCACGTTCGCCACCTTTGTCATCACCTCCTTTATTGGAGTCACCTTGTTTAGATTCGCCGCGTTTCCGTACCGCACGTGCTCGGCGAGCTGCGCGATCATCTTCGGGTTGTTCTTTGGCTGGAGCTGGAGCAGCTTCTTCTGCTTCTTCCATCTCTACCACTTCTGCGGGTTCATCGGAAGTGCCTTTGCCTCTGGCAGCAGTTTTCCGGCGTCCACGCTTAGGTTTATCTTCTTTCTTTGGCTTGTCTTCTGCGCCGTTTTCATTGCCGGCGGCACCAACCACAGCTTGGTGGTCAAGGATTTTGTGGATAAGTTCTTGCTTATTGAGGCGCTTGTAGCCGCTAAGGCCCATGTTTTCAGCCAGTTCTTTCAGCTCTGGGACGAGCATGTCATTCAACTGCAGGATATCAAACATAATGGAATACTGTTTCTTTACTGTTTGGATGATTAGGGAGAGTAGAAAATATCATTTGAGTTATTACCAATACCGCTCTCTGTAGGCTTAAATCGATGTTGGTATTTAAAAGGAGTCCGGTGGATACCGGAACAGGTGTAGTGCAGACTGATTGCAACAATGCTAATCTCGGGGCTTTTCTTATTGAACTCGGATTCGGCATTTCTAACCCTCCAAGAGGTGGAGGACTAAGCAAATTAAATGACGAACAGGAAAAATTAAGAATTGCTGTCTGAAGAAGCTCTACTACGAATATTATTAATTAGTAGAGGAGCAGCTTGGCATGTTTGCCCCGCAAAAATAAGGTTATTTTTTTAATCCAAATACTATCTTTGCAAAAATTAGCGAATTCCGGAAATTTTTACCGGTATTCTTTTGTATGCCGATAGAGAAATGGTTTGGGAATCCCAACCTGATTTCGCATCGAGTATACCCGCCTGCCAAAGTGCCTCAGTACGGCGGGCAGGTACTCGCTCGAACAAAAATTGGGCTTGCCCACCCCGCAAGGAGAAGCGCAGCTAATTCAGTTCGTAGGCGTTATAATAAAACAGCAAAAGCAACGCAAAAGTTACATGCTACAGACCTCTTTTATCCGTGAAAACGCCGATCAGCTCAAGGCTGGATTGCGCAAACGCAACTTCAGCGATGAGGATCTGCAACTCGTTGACCAGGCCATTCAACTGGATGACCGACGTAAAGCCCAGCAAACTGAGCTAGACGGCCTGCTGGCTAGCCGCAATCAAATGTCCGGAGAAATAGGTCAGTTGTTCAAGTCGGGACAGCGCGACAAGGCAGAGGAGTTGAGGGCTAAAGTGACCGAACTGAAGGAACGCGCTGGTGCGCTGGAGACCGGCTTGAAAGAGACTCAGACTCAGCTACAGGCTATACTGTATAATATTCCCAATCTACCCCACGAATCTGTTCCCGCCGGTAATACTGACGAGGATAACGAAGTGTATCAAGGGTGGGAAGAGTTGATGCCTGTCCTGCCAGAGAGTGCCAAGCCACACTGGGAGTTGGCTAAAGAATACAACCTTTTTGACCTGGAGTTAGGTGTGAAAATTACGGGCTCTGGTTTCCCCGTATATCGTGGAAAAGGTGCGCGTCTACAACGCGCGTTGATCAGTTTCTTCTTGGATGAGGCTACTGCCGCTGGCTACGAGGAGATCATTCCGCCGCTTTTGGTGAATGAGGCTACCGCAACTGCTACTGGGCAATTGCCCGATAAGGAAGGGCAGATGTACCATGTGACGGAGGATCATCTGTTTCTAATTCCAACAGCAGAGGTACCGGTTACTAATATTTACCGCGATGTCATCCTGAACGAGGAAGATTTTCCGATCAAGATGACTGGCTTTACACCTTGTTTTCGCCGGGAGGCGGGTTCTTATGGTGCCCATGTGCGTGGATTGAATCGCGTGCACCAGTTTGATAAGGTAGAAATTGTACAGATCCAGCATCCTGAGCGTTCTTATGATACTCTCATGGAAATGCTGAAGCATGTGGAAGGTTTGTTGAAGAAGTTGGAGTTGCCTTACCGTATCCTCCGCCTGTGCGGTGGTGATTTGGGTTTCACTTCTGCCCTGACTTTCGACTTTGAAGTGTACTCTGCTGCCCAGGAACGTTGGTTGGAAGTGAGTTCTGTTTCTAACTTTGAAACTTTCCAGGCAAATCGCCTCAAGCTGCGTTATCGTACGGAGAAAGGAACCACCCTGGCGCATACTTTGAATGGTAGTGCTTTGGCGCTGGCGCGCATCTACGCGGCCATCTTGGAAAACAACCAAACTCCAGAGGGGATTGTTATTCCGAAAGTATTACACAGCTATACTGGCTTTACGATGATCGACTAAGTAATCGGTTACTCCAGAGTCGGTTTGACGTCTAAATGAGAAAATAGAAAAGCATGGGTTATTTTATCATAGCGGGTATCTTCTCCCTGATTGGGATGGTCGTGAGCAACCGCTTGCGCTCAAAGTTTGCTCAGTATTCTAATGTACCTCTGGCTAATGGCCGTTCCGGCGCCCAAGTGGCGGAGGCTATGTTGGAGCATTACGGAATTCATGATGTGAAGATCGTACAAGGCCAGGGTATGCTAACTGACCACTACAACCCTGCCACTAAAACAGTAAGTCTAAGCCCTGAGGTGTACCACGGTCGCCACGTAGCAGCTGCTGCGGTTGCGGCACACGAGTGCGGGCACGCTGTGCAGCATAACACCGCTTATTCTTGGCTGCAGTTTCGTTCGGCCATGGTGCCGGTAGTAAGTTTAGCGGCTCGTTCTCAGCAATATCTATTGCTCTTTGCTCTGGGGATTTTTGGGGTGACAGGTGGAACCTTCCTGGTTTATCTCACAATTGCCGCTTTTGCTATCACCACGCTTTTTAGCTTGGTGACTTTACCGGTTGAATTCGATGCCAGTAATCGTGCCTTGGCGTGGCTGGAGGATAGTCGCTTCACCAGAGGTCGGGAACACGATGGTGCTAAAGATGCTCTGTGGTGGGCTGCCATGACCTACGTAGTAGCTGCTTTATCCTCATTGGTGATTCTGCTTTATCTGATGATGAGCCTAGCGGGACGCGACTAAGGTTTTCCAAGATTTTTTATATTTGAATGCTATAAAAATGGCGGCCAACGGCTTAATGAGCCTGTTGGGCCGCCTTTCCTTTGAATAATATGCTTGTATATGACTGGCGAGGAACTAGATGAATTATTTGAATTTGAGCAAATGGAGATGGACTCCAGCATTGATCACCTGAAATCACGTTTGCTGACGATCAGTACGGGTAAGGCTAACCCCGTTTTAGTATCTGGTATTGTGGTTTCTTATTATGGAGCGCCTACACCGCTTAAGCAAGTAGCCAACGTAACAGTGGCAGACTCTCGGACTCTGGTGATTCAACCATGGGAGAAGTCGACCATTGAAGCAATTGAAAGAGCCATTTTTGAAGCCAACCTAGGTGTTACACCACAAAATGATGGCGAACTGATACGGCTATCTATTCCGCCTTTAACGGAGGAGCGTCGTAGGCAACTGGTAAAACAAGCCAAGGGCTTGGGCGAAGAGGCAAAGGTGAGTATCCGTTCTGCCAGGCAGAAGTTAATGGATGGAGTGAAGAAAGCGGTTAAGGATGGCTATCCCGAAGATACCGGTAAGCGCAAGGAAGATGAGGCTCAAAAACTAACCAATGCATATACCGGTAAAGTGGACGAGCTGTTTACCAACAAAGAGAAAGATATTCTCACCATTTAGGTCGCGTGGTATTAGGATAGTTAGAATTTTCCGCTTACCTTTGCCACACTTTTGAAAAAAGCGGCAGTTTTTCGCTGCTCAAATCGATATAGCGATGAAAAGAACATTTCAACCATCCCGCAGACGGCGCAGCAACAAGCATGGCTTTCGCTCGCGTATGAGCAGTAAGAACGGGCGCAAAGTTTTGGCACGTCGCCGTGCTAAAGGGCGTCATAAACTGACCGTCAGCGACGAAAAGTACGTGAAGTAAGCATCTGCTTCTTCTCGTATGTCAAAAAGGCCTTCGTTCTCCGCAGCGAAGGCCTTTTCGTTTTGGGGTGAATGGCTAAGCGAGCTATCGGAGAACGCAAAGTTCTCCGATAGCTATCCCAAGTTCGTCTGCATTCTGATGCCCTAAGGCGATATTTCTTCCCTGCCTTCCTGCCGGTGGATAGTTTTAAGGTGAAGCTGTAAGGCATTTTGATCTAAAATTAAGATCGCCGTTCCTAATGATCACCAACACCTGTCTGATATAAAGCGTAGACTACTAAGCAATCTTGTTCTTGCATTTGCTATTGTCGCCTGTCAATCCTCAGTGCCTACCCAGGTAGAAGTACTACCTAAAGAACAGGTACTTCAGGAGTTTGTAGCGGCTGTCAATACCAATGATTCCAAGCTGCTCAAAGAACAGATACTCAAACACTGGTCGGATTCACTTTTGGGAAAGAATAATCGCTGGTTATCTACTGATCTGAACTACTGGCTGGTGGCTCACCAGGAATTTGGTCCCTTGGTCAAGCTACTTTTAGCAACAATCTCGTTGCCTGGTTTAAAGGAGAGCTCACACATGATTGGGTGGGCCTGGAGTTTGATTTTACAGCCGATCATAAAATAGATGGCACTAATGTGCTACGGAGCTGTATGCTGTCGGCAGAAATTACGAGTGCAAATCCTTCTCAGGAGTTGAACTACACGCGCTATTTCACTGAATTGGAAGAAGCCGACTTGTTTTCTGGTATGGTCCTTATTGCCAAGGGGGACTCCGTTATCTATGAAGGTGCTCATGGTTTTTTTGATAAAAAGGAGCAGGTTTCCTTACAGTTGGATCATCAATTGGTTATTACCTCTACAACAAAGCTGTTTACGGCTGTTGCTATCGCGCAGTTGGTTGAGATGGGGAAAATAGAACTAGATGAACCTGTATCTACCTACCTAACTGATTTTCCTAAACAAGTGGGGGGTAAGGTAACCGCAGCCCATTTACTTACCCATACTTCAGGCCTGGAATTAGATGAGCTGGATGGCTTCATGGAAGATATTGAGCAGGCCCGTTTGGTCGATGATTTTTACCAATTGAACTTACGCTACTTACCGCAGTTGGAGACCTTTGATAATTTTGCCCCCCTAGATGAGCACGACTATTCCAACGAGAATTTCGATATTATGGGCAAACTTATCGAAGTCTTGACGGGACAAGACTTTTACGCCTATCTAGATGCTCAAATTTTTAAACCACTTGATATGACGCAAACTGGGCCGATTGATATGGAACAAGACCGCCCAAATATTGCTCATAATTACCAACTTGATCGTTCCTTAGGTGGAGATACGGATAGTGGCTATCGTAATGAAGTGCCAAATAGTAATTTAAACTTGAGTCGTCCGGCGGGTTCTTTTCACAGCAATCCTCGAGACTTATATTTATTTATGAAAGCCCTGTTTAGCGGTGAGTTGATTAAGGATAAAACCTTACAAACGTTCGCGACTAAGCATGTGGAAAATTTAGTAATCCCTATTTATCAGTCCTGGTACGGATACGGATTTTATATCAATGAAAGAAACGGAATAGTCAATATTGGGCACGCCGAAGGAGCACCTGGTATCAGCTCTCGGTGTGAGTATTACTCAGAGCAGGATGTGTGACTGTTTCAGCGATCGCTGAGAAGTAGGGGCGGGGAGGAGTTGTCGGAGAACTGCAACTAACTGCAAGTTCTCCGATAACTGGATGTCTTATTCCGGCTCGAAACCAAGGATGATGTTAAAGTCACCCAGGTTCTGTAGGGTACGTGGTCCGGTCTTATCAAAGCCAATACCGTAGTCAAAGCCAAGTGTACCGAACATCGGTAGGAACACGCGCACACCACCACCAACTGAACGCTGTAGTTCAAATGGGTTGAAGTCGCGGCCATCACGCCAAGCATTTGCACCCTGTGCGAACGCCAATACGTAAATAGTAGAACTTGGATTAAGCGATAGTGGATAACGCAACTCGAAAGTGAGCTTGCTATACAAAGGTGTTGCTACATCCTGACCGTTACCAATAGTGTTGCCCGGGAATTCGTTGATCTCATAACCACGGCTAGAAATGATATCTACACCCGCATAACCAAACTGTTGGTTATTGATACCGTCACCACCCAACTGGAAGCGTTCGAAGGGAGAGGTGCCAATCTCACTATTGTAGCTACCCAAAACACCAAACTTCGTTTGTGCCTTCAATACTAGTGAACCTACGAGCGTTGTATACCACTCCGCATCAAGACGCCACTTGTGGTACTCCAACCAACGGAAGCGATCTTGTGGAGGTAGGTCAGCGTAGTTCTTGTCCTTTTCAAATAAAGAGTAAGGAGGCGTGAACTGTACCGACAAAGAGATATTAGAACCTTCTTTCGGGAAGAGTGGGTCGTTAATCGTGCTACGCGCAAAGGTCTGCGTGATACTGAAGTTGTTGTAGAAACCACCGCGTACTACTTCACCATCGTCGGTACGGAATACGTTAAATAGTCCCCAGTTTTGTAGGTTAAGCGTCTGGATATTTACACCGGTACGAGAGATGAAGTTATCATCAGGCCAGCGTAGACGTGTACCCAAGCTTACCGAGAACTGCGTAATGTTGAAGCTCTGGAAGGCATCTGGGTTGCTCCGTGAGGCACCGTTGGTAAAGCGGTTGTAGAAACCAGCAACGGTGAAAGAAGTTGGCTTTTTACCACCCAACCAAGGTTCAGTAAAGGATACGTTATACGATTGGTAGAAGTCGCCGTTGGTTTGTGCCCGGAGGCTTACTCGTTGTCCGTCGCCCTGTGGAAGAGGGTGCCAGGCTTTGCGGTTGGTGACGTTCCGTAAACTAAAGTTGTTGAAGGTTACACCCAGCGTACCGATTACCCGGCGCTGACCACCCCAACCAGCCGAAAGCTCCAGCTGATCAGAAGGCTTTTCTTCTACGGTGTATTCAATATCTACTGTACCGCGGTTAGGATTCACTGGTGTATTGATACCAAGTGTTTCCGGGTTAAAGTAGTTGAGGTTGATTACCTGACGCTGCGAACGGATAATGTCCGAACGGCTGAATTTATCGCCCGGGCGTGTCCGTAGTTCCCGGCGAATTACGTGCTCGTGGGTACGGTCGTTACCGGCAATCGTTACCTTATCGATAGTCGCTTGTGGACCTTCGAAAATACGTAGTTCCAAATCGATGCTGTCACCTTCAATAGCCGTCTCAATGGGGTCGGCCCGGAAGAAGAGGTAACCATTATCCATATAGAGGGTACTGACATCCCGGCCATCTTGGCTAAAGCTGAGGCGAGTCTCCAGTAACTCTTGATTGTATACGTCACCGCTTTGGATACCTAGGATTTCTTCCAGCGTCTCTGTATCGTATATTGAATTGCCTTTGAATTCAATATCCCGGAAGTAGTACTGGTTGCCTTCATTAACGGTCAGCTGTACCATTAGCTCTCCCTTGTTGTTGCGCCAGGTGCTGTCCGAAACGATGCGCGCATCGCGGTAGCCAATCTTATTATAAAAGGCGACGATAGCGTCTTTGTCTGCCTCGTATTCAGCCGCGATGAACTTAGAGCCTGTCAGGAAACGCCGCTTTTCTTTCGTTTCCATTTCTTTGCGCAGTCGCTTGTCCTTTAGGGCATCATTGCCCGTAAAGGTGATATTCTTGATCTTAATTTTGTCGCCTTGATTGACATCGAAAACCAAGCGAACCGCATTTACCCGGGCGGTATCAGCAATTTCTTCCACTGCTACACGGGTATCCAGAAAGCCCTTCTCTACAAAGAAGGAGCGGATACTCTCAGAGGCATTTACCTTGATATCTTCCGTGACAATACCACCACGTAGTAGGTAGCGATTTACTTCGTCGTTAAGATCATTGTGATAAGACTTTTTCACGCCCTTGTAAGAGAAACGAGAAAGGCGAGGACGTTCCTGAACTACATATTCCAGGAAAATAACGTCACCGATGGTCTTCTCTACGAGGATTTCCACGTTGGTGAAAAGGCGCAGGCGCCATAGATTTTTCAAGGCCCGCGGAATATCGTAACCGGGAATGCGAATGTCATCGCCAACGGCCAGGCCAGAAACACCAATTACTGCGGTCTCGTCACTAAAGAATGCTCCCGAAACCTTGATGCCTCCAATTTCGTAATCCTTGGGGTCGGTATAGTCAAAGACTTCCAGACTATCAGCTGCGCCCTGAGCTTGTATATCGTTGGCGG
This sequence comes from Bacteroidota bacterium, assembly GCA_039816955.1. GTDB lineage: Bacteria > Bacteroidota > Bacteroidia > Chitinophagales > Saprospiraceae > Lewinella. The sequence continues at coordinate 32,679 of JBCBWU010000021.1, read as the reverse complement.
GCCACCCCCCGAACAAGACGAGGAGGAGCATGGCACCCATTTGGGAAATCCACTGCCAAGGGAGCGCTTTTTCTGCAGTCATAGTAAACTTCTGTATCATAATTTCAAAGCGGCTTAAGTAGTCGTACTGCTGCTGTCAAAAACAGGGGCAGACATGAGAATAACTGGGCCATGTCGGTGCTGTCCTGCTTAAGGACCGACAAAGATAAGTTGTGGTTGTATAGCATGAGAAAGGATCAGGCAATTTGTTCGCTGATCTTACCAAAACGTCTTTCTCGTTGCTGATAATCGACGATGGCCTGGTAAAAATCCGGCTTGCGGAAGTCTGGCCAGAATACATTTGAGAAATAAAGTTCGGCGTAAGCCAACTCCCATAGCAGGAAGTTGCTGATGCGCGCCTCCCCGCTGGTCCTAATGAGGAGTTCGGGGTCGGGCATATTAGCGGTGCTCAAGCTGGCAGAAATTAATTCAGGCGTTATTTCATCGGGGCTAATCAAGCCCTGCTGGACTTTATTGGTTATAGCTTTAGTCGCATTAGCAATATCTGAGCGGCCACTGTAATTCAACGCCAGTACCAAGGTCATGCGGTCATTGTTCTTGGTGTTTTCGATGCCATCCAGCAATGCCTGGTGGGTAGCCTTGGGGAGTTTGTCAATTTCGCCAATTGCCTGCAGGCGAATATTATTCTCCATCAGGGTGTTAGTCTCCTGGTAAACAGTCTCTACCAAAAGGCGCATCAAGGCAGAAATCTCCAATTTGGGGCGTCCCCAATTTTCGGTGGAAAAAGCGTACAGGGTCAAGTAATTGACCCCCAATTCCGCCGCCGCTTCTGTTACCTCTCTTACTGACTTTACGCCATTGCGATGACCGAAGACTCTTGGCTTGCCCTTCTCTTTCGCCCAACGACCGTTACCATCCATGATAATGGCTATGTGCTCCGGCAAGCGGTCTTGATCTATCTTATTCTTCCAGTCCATGAAGTGTATTTGCCTGAAATAGAACGTACCATTGATAAGGCAGCGCACTGCTAGTTTGAATGGTACCCTAAAAAGCTCACAAAATTACGAAAAGATTGATAAACAGCCTCAAGGTGAGGGCGTTAAACCCAATTCCGTGGTATCTTTGCAGCCGACAGAAAACCTCGACTAATGATATTCTCTGAGTTCCCATACGAGCGGCCAGATATGACTCGCCTGAAAGCTGATTTTGCTATTGCCCTGCAAAATTTTCAACGAGCGAGTACTTTAGATGAAGCAGAGACGGGATTTGCGGAAATATACCGCCTACGCGCCGAGTTCCAAACCATGTACAATATCGCCTACATTCGGCACAGTGGTGATACCCGGGATAGCTTCTACGAAGCAGAAAACAATTTCTTCGATGAGCAACTGCCGGTGTTCGAAGAACTGAAAACGGACTTCTATCGGAGTCTACTTATTTCTAGCTGGCGCCCCAAGTTGGAAGAAACGTATGGTAAGCAGTTGTTTGCGATAGCTGAACTGAGCCTCCGCACCTTTCATACGGGCATTATAGAGGATTTGCAGGAAGAGAATCGCCTAGCGAGCAGCTACAATAAATTGAAAGCCAAGGCCCAGGTGGAATTTGAAGGTGAAACCTACAACCTTTCTTCCATTCAACCACTGGAGGAGGATGTGGATCGTACTAAGCGTGCAGCTGCAGCTACGGCTAAGTGGGATTGGTTGGCTAGCCAGCAGGAAGAAATGGAACGCATTTTTGATCAGCTGGTCAAGGTGCGGCATCGTATTGCACAGAAGTTGGGTTTCGATAACTTTGTAGAGTTGGGTTACGCTCGCATGCTGCGTACAGACTACAATGCTGAGAATGTAGCGTTCTACCGAGAGCAGATCCGTCAACATATTGTTCCATTAGCCACCCAATTGTACCAGCAGCAAGCGAAACGGTTAGGATTGGAGCGACTTCACTATTACGATGAGCCTATGCTGTTTCGGGGAGGCAATCCCCAGCCACAAGGTCAGCCCGAGTGGATCGTAGAACGGGCCGCAGAAATGTACGCTGAGCTTTCACCGGAAACGGACACCTTCTTTCGCTTTATGCAAGAAAGAAATCTCATGGACCTGGTGAGCCGCGATGGTAAGTCTACTGGTGGTTATTGCACCTACGTGCCAAGACACGGTGCACCTTTTATCTTCTCTAACTTCAACGGCACCAGCGGTGATATTGACGTACTGACACACGAGGCTGGGCACGCTTTTCAGGTATATAGTAGTCGGGACTTGAGTATTGCAGAGTACAATTGGCCCACCTATGAGGCTTGTGAAATTCACTCTATGAGCATGGAGTTTTTCACCTGGCCCTGGATGGCGAAGTTCTTTCAGGATGCGGTAGAGCATTATCGCTTTGGTCACCTTAGCAGTGCCATCTATTTCTTGCCTTATGGCGTGGCAGTGGATGAATTCCAGCACTTTGTCTACGCGAATCCAGCGGCCAGTCCGGCTGAACGTAACCAAGCTTGGCGCGATATTGAGGCCAAATATTTACCGCAACGCGATTATGCAGGGCATCCATTTTTGGAAGCGGGTGGCTTTTGGCAAAAGCAGACACATATCTTCGCTATGCCGTTCTACTACATTGATTACACGCTAGCGCAAATTTGTGCTTTTCAGTTCTGGCTAAAGGACCAAAATGACCACGATTCTGCCTGGAGTGATTATGTCCGACTCTGCAAAGCTGGCGGAAGTGCTTCTTTTCTTGATTTGGTACAACTAGCCGGATTGGAATCGCCCTTTTCGCCGGGTTGTGTAGAGCGCTTGGGCGCAGCTGTTGGAAACTGGTTGGAAAAGAATAGCTTGAACGCCTAGAGTTGCTAAACATAGCATCTCTTAAAGAACAGAGTCACTCCATATGGAAATGACTCTGCCAAAGGTTCTGATAAATGGTTCTTTGAGCTTGTCGTTTTGCAATCGCTACCTAGCAACAGAATAGGCTAGGGCGGGGTTGTACTGACGGCAATGTAGGCTGATCTGCTGTCTATTAGCATAGCAAAATAGTATGCTAAAAGGTTCCCCGCTAAGAGAAACATGCAGCAAAAAGGGAAGACTACCCTATTGTTTAAATAAATGTTATTGTCAATGGCGTTCGAGCGCTGCGCGGCGAAAACCAGTATATTTGAGTTAAACACCTGAGTTAGCGTGAAGTGCCTCAACTAAAATGAGTTTTATTTTGTGACTTATTTTCAATCTTACGTTACATATTTAGAATCAACACGTACCCGAAAAACTGCACCATGAAGCATATCTTACTCACTATATTTACTATTTCGACCATCGGCCTTAGTGCGCAAATTACGCTACAGAGTAGCGATTACTTTCCTGTGGTAGGAGATACTTTACGTACCGCAACTGATACTGCTCCGATGGGTATTGCTATCACCGGTCCGGGCGGAGATCAGCAGTGGAATTTTGCTTCGCTACAGGCAGGTTTTTCACTGGAGCGGATAGTGGAAGACGCGGCTAATGGAGATGCTGCTGGGGACTACCCCAATGCCAATATTCTCTTCGAACAAGTAGAAGGAGGCGAAGGCTACTACCAGTCGACTGGCAGCACTTTCAGCATTATTGGTTTTGCGGGCTCTGATCCATTGGGGCAGGGTGTTGAAGTTAATGCTCCATTCAACCCACCTTACGTTGAACGTTGGGCTCCACTGAATTTCTTTGATCAAAATTTCAATGAGTCAGCGCTCACGGTTGCGATAGCGGCAGACGATATTCCCGGTAATATTTTTGAAGATTTACCCATTACGCCAGATTCTATTCGTGTACGGGTAGCTACAGATCGTACAGATCTGGTGGACGCCTGGGGAACGGTAACCATTCCCGAAGGGACTTACGATGTGCTACGGGAGAAAAGAACAGAATTTAGAGAGGTTCGCCTGGATGCTAAGATTGGCGTTTTGCCTTGGGCCGATATCACTGATTTGGCTTTGGAATTCTTATCTATCGACGATCTGGGTGCGGATACCCTGGTCACGTACACCTTTTGGAGTAATAGTGCCAAGGAAGCAATTGCTGTCATTAATTCGGACCCAACTGGTACGCAAGTTGAATCGGTAACTTTCAAGTCAGACGACATAATTAGTAGTGTACAAACGCCCAAAACGACCAAGCCGCAGTTGTACATCTATCCCAACCCAGCAATCATTCATACGCGGTTGGAGTTTGCTAATATGCCAGCTGATCAATACAGCTTGGAAATCTACGATGTGGCAGGCCGCTCGGTCTTTAATAAGTCATTATACATCAACGAATACCATCTGGAAACGCTCAATGTAGTGCGTTTTCGAAAGGGCGTATACCTAGCAGTGCTACGCAACGGTAACGGTAAAAAACTTGCCGTTCGCCGGCTATTAGTGACCACTCCGTAAACGAACTGAAAAACATATATAGTTTACATTCATTTATTTCAAATGAACGTAACTTTTAATGTGATGCCACCGTATACCGGGCCAAACGGGACAGATAATGATACGGTTGGCACTGGGCATGGTGGCGCTACTAGCGTACTCTGCGGCCTTGTCACAGCAAGTGACAGAAATGCAGCAGTGGCTAGAGGTTGCCGCACCAATCATTCAAGAACAACACGCTAGTAAGGACGGTAAAACGCATGTACGTTTACCGCTGGCTTCTGATATGCCTGGCTTTACCTTGCAGCGCAAAGCCCAAAATCTACTCAGTCAATTGTTGCCCGTCCTTGAGCTTCCTGGTGAGGATGCCGAATTTCGGTTATTAAAGGAAGACCATGATGTTGCTGGCAACTATCATCTCAAGTTCCAACATTACTACGCCAACATTCCAGTATTCGATGGCTACTTTCAGGTGCATTTCAATGCGCAAACACAACTGCAAGGTTTTGATGGACTGCTCCTTAAAGATATGGGCAGTGCCGAGACGAACTTGGGCCCCGAAGAAGCATTTCAACGCGCGGTAGCGTGGGTGAGCAAGCATTATCCCGACACTGACTTACAACAGTTGGAGACAGAGGAAGAATTGTTGACCTGGTATCCGGAAGGCTTGGTGCAGGGAAAAATGAAGCAGGTTCGGCTGGCTTACGAAATATCTCTGACCAATCGAGAAGATATTAGAGAACACTTGATCATCGATGCGCAGAATGGTCAAGTGATTACTCATTTTTCGGGTATCTGCCAGCTGGCACATCGACAATTGTTTTCCGGTAATACCAATTCCAATCCCATTTGGCAAGACGGAGATGTGTTCCCCGGTGAGCTCTCCGACTGGCAACAAACGCAAATCCATACCTCTGAGGAGGTTTATAATTTCTTCCTCAACTCATTTGGTATTCACTCTTTTGACGCCCTGGGCAGCGATATGCTGATGGTGGATCAGGCTTCGTTCCTTAACTGTCCCAATGCCAACTGGAACGGCTATTCTACCAACTATTGCAATGCCATTAGCTCCGATGATGTGGTGGGCCACGAGTGGGGGCATGCCTATACTGAGTTTGCGGGTCATCAGCTTTTTGCCTGGCAAGCAGGGGCTATCAACGAGGCCTATTCAGATATTTGGGGAGAAACCATAGACTTGCTCAATAGCGAAGAAAATGCTAACCCTCTTCGTACAGATTGTGGTGATAGTGATCGTTGGTTGATTGCTGAAGAAGCTGCGGCCCTCGATGGGGCGATTCGTGATATGTGGAACCCCAATTGCACGGAGGGGCCTGGTAAGGTCAGCGACCCATTTTATCAATGTAGTGATGAAGATTTTGGTGGAGTACACATCAACTCTGGAGTGGTAACGCATGCTTATGCGCTACTTACCGATGGTGGCAGTTATAATGGCTATGATATTGCTGGGATTGGATTGACCAAAGCGGCTCACTTGTTTTGGCATGCGCAGGCGCATTACCTACGTCGTACATCCGATTTTCCGCAATTGGCGGATGCCTTGAGTGCCGCCTATTTAGATTTACGGGGCACACCCCTGCCAGAGCTATCTTTAGCCACTGATTTTGTGCCTACCTTTCAGGAGCTTACCGCAGCCGATAGTTTGAGCTTGCAGCAAACGATTGCCGCAGTAGAGTTACGCATGGCACCACTTTGTGAAGACTTTGCCAGTGCTTTGCAGCCAGGTGCTCCCGAAATTTGCTTGGCAAATGGCTATACATTGACTCCGTTCTTCAGCGAAGAATTTGAAACTGGAACAAGTGGTTGGACTTTGAGTGCCCACCCAGACAATCCCGAGAGTTGGGTGCCGCGCCACTGGATGATTACTGATGAATTGCCGAACGAAAGAACGGGTAAAGCAGCCTTTGCGGTTAGTCCTGCAGTAGGGCACTGTGATACTTTTCCCAATAATGGCGGCCTCCGCCTAAAAACACCCCTAATACCCATTCCCGCGGATGTAGAAGGTAATGTCTACCTCGTTTTTGACCACTATTTTTCACTGGAAGATGGAATGGATGGCGCCAACGTTAAAGTGCAGCAAAATGGTGGTAGCTGGCTGCGGATACCACCCATTGCCTTTTTACACAATGGCTACAATGACCTCCTGCCTAATGCTTCTGAAACGGATAATCCACTGGCCGGCGATCGTGTTTGGACGGGAGCTGATATTGGCTCCACTACTGGTACCTGGGGGACCACGCAGATTAATCTCTCGGTACTGGGAGTAGAAGCCGGGGAGTCGATCCGCCTGCGTTGGGAACTTGGAACGGATGGTTGTGACGGCTGGGACGGTTGGTACGTGGACGATATACACGTAGGCAGCTGTGCGCTAGCGATTGTACCTGTAGAATGGCTAGGATTTACGGCCACCATGAGCAAAGAGCGGCCAGAAGTGCAACTAGAATGGCAAACTACTCAAGAAGAGAATAATGCTGGCTTTTACGTGGAGAGAAGTACCGACGGCCGTCAATTTACGGATATCGGCTATGTAGCAGCAGCAAATTCCCCCCAATCTGATATCAACACTTACACCTTCTGGGATAAAGATTTGCCGCTGAATATGACTACTGGCTACTATCGTCTGCGCCAGGTAGATTTAGACGGTACGGTGTCTTACAGTCCCATACGCGTAGTTGATGCCAGCCATCTGGAAGACTGGCAAGTGCTACCTAATCCAGCTACTAACTATTGTGAGGTTGTATGGCGAAGCGCACCCTTCCAAAGTGCTACTATCAGCCTCCGGCAAGCCCAAGGGCGACTGGTTACCCAGATCAATAACTGGGAACCTAATGCTCCTGCTCAACTAAACCTCACGGCCTACCCACCCGGTGTGTACCTCCTCCAAATCCAAGCTGGTGACCAGCTGGTGAGCCGGCGTCTGGTGATCCAGTAAGGTCTTTATTGCTGTTTTGATTGTTATTGCCATTTTGATTTAAAGTCAACTCGGGCACGTCAGATCACCTAAGGGAGGTTTGTCATTCTTCATTTTAGATTGTCATTGATGGACGCGATGAATCGCGTTGCTACGAAGCAATGACCCTGAATAATTCTAAGCGGCAAGCTTGCAGTCCCATTTATTCTTACCCTAATTCTAATTCTTACGCTAATTAGAATTCCAATCTGTTAATTCCCTTAAGACCTTCCTCTCCACTTTTCCTGCTAAAAGTGTTAGGACTCTGTTAAGTCCCGTTAAACAGGGTTAAAGGACTGGACGCATGTGTGACCTGGGCCTATATTCGCAGTGTAATCATCTGAAACCCGCAGCAAAGCAAGACACCAAGAAACCCCAAACATTACCCCAAAGAACCCAAACCCCGAGAAGCTTTTTATCGACTGTTAACCCAAGTATTTTTCCTAATCACCCACAAACGCCAACTGTTATGAAATCTTTGCAGCTATTTGTAGTCTTTCTTTTTGCTAGCCTGGGTCTGATGGCCCAATCCGAAGAAACCCTATTTAACCAAACCAATATGCGCCTCAGCGGTGCCTGGGGGTCACGGGCCTATAATTTCTCTAGTTTTAACGGAGAAGATTGGACCTTGATCCGCGGTGGCTACGGCGGTGTAGAATTTGGCCGCGACCTCTTTATCGGTTGGGGCGGCTACGAAACCCGCGATGACATTTCCTTTGACGATGGAGAAGGCGATTTTAACTTCCGCTACCATGGTCCAGTAATTGGCATTGCACCTAATTCCACGAAAATGATCCACCCCCGCTTCACCTTTATTACAGGTACAGGCCGGATATGGACCACAAGCAAAGCAGACGATGACCGGATGTTTGTCTTCCAGCCTTCTGCGGGCTTTGAATTCAACGTCTTCCAATGGTTCCGCCTTGGTTTTGAAGCAGGTTACCGCTTCGTTGGCGGCAGCGACCGTTTTGATTTAACCAGTGGAGATTTATCTGCTCCTTTCGCCCAAGTTGAAATGCGCTTTGGGCTGAGCTGGGGGAGGTAAGTTCGCCTACGGCTCAAGGGAGAGGCTCGTTAGCACTCGCGGTTAGAGCTCACTCCGTTCGCGGTAGTGCCGACTGCGTCGGCGGTTACCGCGCTAAACCGCGAGCTTGTGAGCATAGACCACGAGCGACAGCGAGTTTCACCCGTGAGCTATAGCGAACTCCCCCGCGAACGAAGTGAGCTTATTCCGCGAGCAACAGCGAGCATACCCCGTGAACGAAGTGAACCCTACAGATCCCATTATAACCACACGCAACCCTGTTAAACACCCCAAGAAACCCCTAACCACCTTATCATCCCTGAACACCAAACCCCAGACACTAACCCAAAGCTCCTAATTACCCCCTTTAAACCAAAACCTTTGTCTTGACACCTGGAAACCCTGGTTTTATCCGACCGCTATCGGGTATTTTCCATCCTAACCCAACAAGCAAACCGGTGCCTGTCCCCCAGCGCCGGTTTTTTTTATGCCGGAAATTCGCTGCCTTTCGGAAATTTATATCTTTGCCTCGGCCCTAAAACAGGATGCATTGGTTAGGCCAAGTGGAAGATGGATGATTGAGGTGTTTGAAATCCCCGAAAATAAAGCATCACCATTTGCGTTCTAGGTCTCCGTACCTGTTGTTGCGGTATCCAGCAGTGGACATATGATACAAACTTTAACGCCGACGGTCATTCTGAGCATCATTATCGGATATTTTCTGATCCTGATCCTCATTTCCTATCTGACCAGCAAGGATGAGAACAGCAACGAGTCGTTCTTTCTCGCCGGGCGGAAGTCTCCTTGGTTTTTAGTTGCCTTTGGTATGATTGGCGCCAGCCTTTCGGGGGTTACCTTTATTTCGGTGCCCGGTTGGGTGGGCGAAGTAGACAGTGGTACTGGTCAAACACAGGGTTTTGCCTATTTACAAATGGTAATGGGCTATCTGCTGGGCTATGCGGTTATTGCGCTGGTTTTACTACCCTTATATTACCGACTGCAACTGACATCTATCTATGAGTTTCTGGAGCAGCGCTTTGGTTTCTACGCTTATAAGGTAGGAGCGTTTTATTTCTTACTTTCGCGCGTCATTGGAGCATCCTTTAGATTGTATCTAGTTGCTATAGTACTGCAGGAGTTTGTTATGAACGCTTTTGGGGTACCATTTTTTGTAACGGTACTTAGCACGATATTACTCATCTGGGTCTATACTTTCAGGGGCGGAATTAAGACGATTGTTTACACCGACACTTTGCAAACACTATCCATGCTGGTAGCGGTTGTGCTCACCATCTTGGGCATTGGTTCTGCCCTAGAAACGGATGTGAGTGGTCTAGTTGATATGGTGAGTAATAGTCCTTATAGCCAAGTGTTTTTCTTTGAAGGTGGCTGGAGTGATCCCTATAATTTCTGGAAGCAATTCTTCGCCGGTGCCTTGATTACGATTGTAATGACGGGCCTGGATCAGGATATGATGCAGAAAAACCTGAGCTGTCGTAGCTTGGGTGATGCGCAGAAGAATATGTTTGTGTTCAGTATTGTATTGTTCTTTGCCAATATTCTCTTCTTATCCTTGGGTGCGGTACTCTATATCTACGCTCAGCAGGTGGGTATTGAAATTCCAACGCAGACCGACGAACTCTATCCGCTCATCGCCCTTCAGCATTTAGCGCCCTATATCGGTATTCTGTTCATTGTGGGCCTCATAGCAGCTGCCTATTCCAGCGCCGACTCTGCTCTGACGGCACTGACAACCTCCTTCTGTGTTGATTTTCTCAATTTCAAAAAACAGGAAGGGCAGGAAGAAGAGCAAAAGCGTACCCGTTTCATAGTGCACATTGGCTTCTCCGTTCTCTTACTCATTGTAATTGTAGTTTTTAACGAACTAAACAATGACGCCGTTATCAAGCAGCTCTTTACTGCTGCGGGTTATACCTATGGGCCACTTTTAGGCTTGTTTACCTTCGGTATGTCTACCAATCTCAAGGTGAGAGAAGTACTGGATTTTAGTAACTACAGCTGGGGCAAATACATTCCAACCCGCTACCGGCGGATTAATTTGGTTATCCTGGTTTGCCTGCTCAGCCCGGTTATTACTTTTGCCATCGACCACTACTCGGCAGACTTGCTATATGGGTTCAAGTTTGGTTTCCTCATCATTGCCTTAAACGGCTTTCTTACTTTCCTGGGCCTTTTGGCCATCTCTTATCATGATTACGAAGATCAGCTGGTTAAGCACGAGCCGTATCAGGAGTGATTGGAATTAAAATTAGCGTGAGAATTAGAATGGTGGGCTTGCTACTTCCAGATTCTAACCCTAATTCCTTTTTTAATTCTTATTCAAACTCTAATTCTAATTTGGCCCCCAGGCCCTTCTTAGAAACCGTAAGACCGCCAGACTTTGCCCGCACGCTGACTGCATTATTCTCAGATATTCTTACCTTGCGGCGTTTTTTTAATGATCCTAAGTTACTAGAGCAATCATGTCAAAAATTCGTGCCGCAATCACTGGCGTACAGGGCTATGTGCCCGATTATGTACTGACTAACGCCGAGCTAGAAACGATGGTAGATACCAATGATGAGTGGATCACCACACGTACGGGTATCAAGGAAAGAAGAATCCTTAAAGGAGAAAATCAGGGGACTTCGGTAATGGGTATTGAGGCTGTAAAAGGCTTGCTGGAAAAGACGAACACCAGTCCTGATGAAATCGAGCTCGTGATCTGCGCTACCGTTACTGCAGATATGCCTTTCCCAGATACGGCAAATTTGATTTCGGATGCGGTAGGGATGAAGAATGCCTTCTGTTTTGATGTAAACGCTGCTTGTTCTGGTTTTTTGTACGCGTTGACAGTTGGTGCACAGTTCATCAATAGTGGAATGCACAAGAAGGTGATCGTGGTGGGGGCAGATAAAATGTCATCTATCATCGACTATACGGACCGTGCCACCTGTATTATTTTTGGTGATGGTGCCGGTGCTGTAATGTTGGAGCCAGATACCTCCGGCCACGGGATCATTGACTACGTACACAAGAGCGATGGCTCAGGCGCAGAGTTTCTACATCTCAAGGCAGGTGGATCGCGTAAGCCCCCTTCAGTTGAAACCGTGATGGCCCGCGAGCACTTCGCTTTCCAGAATGGCCGCCCGGTGTTTAAAGCTGCGGTAAGTGGAATGAGCGACGTGGTCACACAAATCATGAAGCGCAACGAATTGGCCACGGACGATGTTCGCTGGTTGGTTCCTCACCAAGCCAATATCCGTATCATTGAGACTGTCTCTCGTATGGCGGACTTCCCGATTGAACGGGTAATGATCAATATTCAGAAATACGGCAATACGACTGCTGCTACTTTACCACTGTGCTTGTGGGACTACGAAGATCAGCTCAACAAGGGAGATAACGTTATCCTGACGGCCTTCGGTGGAGGCTTCACCTGGGGCGCGATCTACCTGAAGTGGGCGATATAACTACAGCAACTCCTTGAGCTAACTATTGTTGTAAGCGGTATTCTAATCCTAGGTAGAGACCAGGGAAAAAGCTGAAACCTTCGGTCGCTGGTAGTGAGGTTTCAGCTATTGTATTAGTGGCGAAATCGACACCAACGCCACGCCTTCCGATCAGCGCCAGGCTAAACAATGGTGCTTTCACATCTATGGACCAGCGCTTATGCAGTGCATATTGTAATCGAGTTACTCCCCTAAGAGACCCGCCCCAGATGGATTCTTCTGTGAAACCATCTCCGAATGTACCCATATACCTGACTTCACGTTCGGTATAGAAGAAGGTAGTTCCACCTCCCAGCCAAAACGATAAGCCCTTCTTTAGGTACACTTGATAAGTAAGGTCACTTCCTAGACTAAAATCAAATTGCTGAACTACGGATGCAAAAGGGGAGTCTTCCCAAGCTAGCCGGTTAATTTGTATATCGATAAGATAGGTCTTCTCTCGTTGCACAAGTAAAGAAACGGCCGGAACTATTCGACCAATCGGATAGCGATTGTTTTTATTTAGACTGGCTTCGTGCCGTTCAAAGCTGAGCGGCTGGTAATATAGTTTCGCTCCCCAGGTAAAAGAGTGTTGAGCGGAGACGAAGGATAAGCATAGAAAATAGAGCAAAAAGAATAAGGAAGCGCGTAACATTAGCAGAGCGTTTTTGACAGTATTAACTGGCACTAGCCCAGTGATTATCTAAGTTACATATTCCAATCCATCCTTGTAGGAAGAGCCAAGAATAAATGCCCATTCCATTTTTGGCACACCTTTTGCTTTACGACATATAGAAGAAAAATTTAAGGCGAAGTGCGATGAGTATTGGCCTGACTACTAGTGTGATATGCACACGGTAGCGGCTGGCAGTGCTTTGCCAACACATAAGTCATTTCTATTAAAAGAAAAGGTAGGCCCCGGCTTGCCATAAACGCAATTACGCATGAAAAGCATACAGGAAAAGTGTGGTAGCCAGCCCCACTTGGAACCGGGGGCTACTGAAAAACGGCAGAAGATGAAACGACCCAAAACACAAGACCAAAAGCTCAGGGTGGTGCACAAGGACCCCGTCACTGAGTCTTCTTTGCGTTGGCCTGTGGGACAGCGCTTATTTCTTATTCCTTGCCTGTTGATCCTAATGGTTAGTCAAGTATCAGCTCAAGATATTTTCTTGGGGGACGATATGGCCACTGGGCCTCAGTGTCACTGCTTGAATAATTCTACGACGCTCACGGATGGCCAGTTCCTAGATACTATTACGGTAGTAAGCGGAGTAACTGGCGAAACCTGGACCGTAGAAAACACCAGTTCCGGTGCGTACAGCAATGCCAGCCCCGCGCCACCAGCTGCGCCAATATCGGCGAACGGACAAACCCTGACGGAAGTGTCAAATGGTGTGTACCAAATCATTATTCGGCATATAGATGCGGATGGCTTTACCGTGGACGTATCGAACGGAACGGATGATTTATCCATCAGTAATACTTGCTATTATCCTAATGTCAGTTTTCTGGGCCTTCCGGATACGGTTTGTGTGACGAGCAATCCGGTCATGCTCCTTGCTGATAATGGCGGGGTAGCTGGAATCGGAAGTTTTGCTATCGACGGGCAAGTGGCTACGGTCTTTAGCGCGCAAGTCTTAGGCGAAGGTACCTATGAGGTGACCTACACCTTTGATGCCTTTACGGGCACGCCAAATAATCCGAACGATCCGGGCTGCATAACGACTATATCTAAGGAAGTTATTGTGCCAGAACAACCCAATACGGCGGTCATTGCTTTGGTCAATGTGACTTTGGGTTTCGATGATTGCCAAGCTGTGATTACCCCCCAAATGGTGATGGCGGGTGATTACCCCTGTATCGACGATTTTATCGTGACGGTCTTTGATGAAAATGGCTTCCCTATCGGAAACACCGTAAATGGTACACACGCCGGACAGCGCCTCAATGTAATGGTGATGTCGGAAGCGGGGCAGTTTATTGGTGATGGGCAAATTGATATTACGGATGTGGATGCGCCCACCATTGAGTGCCCTCCAGGAAATAATATGCCAACGATCACAAATGAAGTGCAGCTACTGGATGGTAGTATTCCGAATACCGCGCCCAACTTCATTCCGAATAATTTTGCCTGCTACAACCCGGCAGTGGCTCCCTTAAGTGGGCAGCATTATTACACCTTAACCGAAATCACGGTAACGGAAACGGACGTCTTTACCATTGAGCTCAACATGGACTTACCCAATGGTGGGGTCTTTGGTATTTACCAGGGCGAATTCAATACGTTCCAAGGCATTTGTCAGGGTCTGGTAGGGGTGTCAGAACCACTACCTGCGGGTGAAGGTTACTACACCACCGCTCCGAATAACGTTACACGTTTGCACGTCATGCTCATGCCGGGTATGCCTTATACCTTACTCACTACTGCTTTTGATGGCAATCAAATAGCCAACTATCAGTATGCTTTCTATAGTGTAGGTAGCAGTCGGATAAACGGGCTTACGGGCGTTACCGCAGATATTCAGTTGCCGCTTTACTGTAGCAGTATTCCGGATTTGATTAATAATCCTGCCAGTGTAGATATCCTTGGTTCACCGATTGTAAGTGATGCTTGTATGCTCAATCCGCCGGTGACCTTTACAGATGAGTTTATCAATGGTGGCAATTGTGGTATTTCCACTATTTCACGCACGTTTACCGTAACGGACCAGTCGGGCAACAGCAGTCAATGTGTGCAGGAAACAAGTTTCCCGCCCATCACTATGGAGGAGGTAAACTTGCCACCGAAAACGGTAAATATTAACTGCGATGCCGTTTTTACCCCAAATGAAGATGGTAATCCACTGCCAGATATGACTGGTTACCCCTTCGTAATTACAGCAGGAGGAGCGTTTAATATTGCGCCAGTTTATTGCAATATGCTAGCCAGTTACGAAGATCTGCCACGTATTCCCGTGTGTACTGGTACAGAGCAATTTGTACGCCGTTGGACGATCTTTGATGATTGTGGGGCAACGGCGCTGCAGCAGTTTGATCAGCTAATTATTATCGGTGACCGCACAGGGCCTACGCTTTCTTGTCCCGCACCGGATAACGATTTGGATGGCCTGCCAGATACACTGGTTTACGCAACTCAGGGGAGTATCTGTACGGCTACTTTGGAAGTACCATTACCAAGTGTAACCGACGACTGTAGTGGCTGGACCGTGACCACTGAGGTTGTAACCCAAATCCAAGTACCGATTCTCAACCCGCTGGGGCAAATTATCGGTTTTGAAACGCAAGCAAATATACACGCCACCATTCAGCCGAATGCTAGTCGCATCGTGACTAATATTCCGGTAGGAATTCATTTCTTCCGTTTTATTGCGCGGGATGACTGTGGCAATACCAATAGCATAGAGTGCCCATTCCGGGTAGAAGATTTTGCGATACCTACTGCAGCTTGTGATGATCTTATTCACGTGGCTTTGGGAGGTGATGGTATTGGAACCCTGGCAGCTAGCTTTGTAGACGAAGGTAGCTCTGATAACTGCGGACCAGTGAGTTTGCAAGTAAGACGAGATATTGATTTCAATCCTACGGATTGTAGCGATACTCAACTGATTACTACCCCTTGGGGACCGTCGGTAGACTTCTATTGTTGTGAAGCCGGAGACACAGTTGGTGTACAGTTATTGGTAACCGATGTAGTAGGTAACTTCAATACTTGTAACTCCAACGTGGTCATCATGGACAATACTGCGCCCATTTGTTTGGCACCGCAGCCAGTGATTATTAGCTGTGCAGATTTACCCCAAGATGAGGATCTGGAAGACCCAGCTGTACTGCAAAGTATCTTTGGAATGGCGCAAGGTATTGACGCTTGCAATGGAACATTACTTACGGAACTAGATCCCCAGGTGACGATGCAAAGCTGTGGCCTGGGCACAATTCTGCGGCGGTTTGAGGCATCAGATCCAGTAGGAAATACCAGTAGCTGTCAACAGTTGATTAACATAACGACCAGCAGTCAGTACGAAATTAAGTTTCCGAAGGATGTAGTGGGCGATTGCGCTGAACCAGGAGCAGATACGCTTGTGATCAACAACTTCGGTTGTGATGACTTTGCAGTCAACGTCACTGAGCAGCGCTACGATGTGGTGCAGGGCGCTTGTTATAAGATTATGCGTACGTACTCCGTCATTAACTGGTGCGAGTACGATGGATTCTCTCCAGCAATCGAAGTGCCACGAAATGCCGGTTGTTTTGAGGAAGGTGGCACACAGGATGTTTGGCTAATTCGCGAAGCGGATGGCGATACTTTCCTGGATATTGATAGTGATCCAACGAATGGCTTCCCGCTAGCCGGTACACGGGGTACCGATTGCGATGGAGTATCTAACCCTGCGGGGTATTGGAGTACGATTGATGGTAATGGTTCCTGGACGTATCTGCAGGTCATTAAAGTGATCGATACTACAGCACCTACGATTGCGATCACGAACCCAGACCCTGTTTGTACTACACCGAATAGCTGTGAGGCCACCGCAGTGGTAGATTTCAGTTTAACCGACGGTTGTGCTGCTGATCCACCCGTTTTGACTATTGCGATTGATGAACTGAACACCGGTACGTTTGTGCTAGGCGGTACCCTTACGGGAACTTATCCTAATTATCAGGTAAGTGTGGAATTACCGATTGGGGCTCACCGTTTGCGCGTAGCTGCGGATGACCAATGTGGTAACAGTACAGCTGAAACTATTGAGTTTAGCGTAGTTGATTGCCAAGCGGCAGGCTTGCTCTGCAATGACCAGATGGCGGTAGTGCTAATGGCCCAGGATCCCAATATTGATGCCGATGGAGACGGTGATTTTGATATGGGCGCCGTGGCGGTGAATGCCGAAATGTTTGTGAATAGTGCTGGTACAGACTGTAGCGGTCCGCTTCGCTATACCATTCATCGAATTGATCAGATTGATAACGGAGCGGATGTTCCGTTTCCGAATCGTCCGGCACTGGTGGTTACCTGTGATGAGATCGGTTTTGTACCCGTACGAATATTCCAGTGGGACTCTGCTTTCAATCCGTTAGCTGTACAGCCAGATGGAACTACCGGTGGACCCAACTATACCACTTGCGACGCCATTTTGGTGGTGCAGGATAATCAGAATGTCTGTACTACAGTAACTGCGATGGGCAATGTATCTGGACTTATCATTACCGAAGAAGGTGTACCCGTAGCGGGCGTAGAAGTCAGTCCTCGTGATGACATGATGGAGGACATGATGATGACCGAAAACGATGGACTCTACGAGTTTGACTTGCACACGGAAGAAGAATACGAGATTACCCCTTACAGCCCAGAGGATTACCTAAATGGGGTGTCTACTATCGACATCATCTTCATTAGTAAGCACATTCTTGGTATCCAGCAACTTGATTCCCCTTACAAGTTGCTAGCAGCAGATGTTAACCGATCAAATACGGTGAGTACATTGGATTTAATCCACCTACGTAAAGTGGTCTTGGGTGTGAGCCAAGGGTTCCCGAATAACGAAAGTTGGCGCTACATTGATGCGGCCTACAACTTCCCAAATCCTACTGATCCGTGGGTGGAGGAATTTCCTGAGAGCCTGGCCATTCCGATGCTAACGCACGATTTATTCGGAGCAGATTTCATCGCGGTCAAGGTAGGCGATGTAAACGGTAACGCACAGGCTAGTAACCTAGACGAAGACGATGAGGGCCGCGCCCTGGGTGATAACTACTATCTCCGTACGGAAGAACGCAGCTTCGAGGCAGGTGAAACCTTGGAAGCCCTATTTACTGCGGCCGATGCGGATGACCTAATTCAAGGTTTCCAAATGACCTTGCAGTTTGATCCCGCACTGGTAGAAGTGGTAGATATCGAATGGGGCTTGATTCAGCCAGAGCACGTGAACCAAAGTCAACTCAACCGTGGGTTACTCACCATTAGTTGGAACGCCGCTACGGATATCTATGATTTGAGCATGGAGGAAATGAACTTCTTCGGCCTGCAATTCTACGCAGTAGGGGAGGGGCGCCTGAGTGAAAGCATCGGTATTACTTCTCGTCTAATCAGGGCTGAAGCCTACGGGATAGCGGATGACATAAGGGGCTTGGCGCTGAACTTCGCTCCTGCGAGCAAGACAGAAGACGGCTTCTTCCTGGAGCAAAACCGCCCGAACCCCTTCGGTGATCAGTCAATCATTGGTTTCCAAATCCCTGAAGCAGGGCAGGTATACCTCACTATATATGATACCAATGGCAAGGTGGTACAGCAATATCAGCAGTACTTCGCCGCTGGTTACAATCAGATACTGGTGGATGCACAAGATATCGCAGCCCGCGGTCTGCTCTACTACAAGTTAGAAACAGACCAATACGCTGCCACAAAAAAGATGGTGATCCTGACAACCGATTAGGAAAAGTCATTTTCATCTGTACATCACGTACAATTTTGCGGAAGAACCGATGTGGAATGGGTTGTTTCCGCCGGCCGGCCTCCTTGTGAGGCCGGCTTTATTTTTCGATTTAAGCTATTCGCTGCGTAGACTTTTGACCGGGTTGTTCATTGCAGCCCTAATACTCTGGGATGTAATGGTGAAAGCGGCGAGGAAGAGTGCAAGTAGGGCTGCCAACAGTAGTGTCCACCAGGATATGCTGATGCGGTAAGAAAAGTCCTGTAGCCATTGACTCATGGCATAATAACTTAGCGGCAAGGATATTAGAATAGCAAGAGCAATCCAGCGAATAAATTGGACTGAGAGTATATAGATAATCTGGCTGGTACTAGCACCTAGCACCCGACGGATACCTACCTCCTTCATGCGGCGCTCTACATTGAAGGCCATTAAGGCGAAAAGGCCAAGACTTGCAATGAATATGGATAAGCCTGCAAATAGTGTGAAAATGCGCCCGAGCTTGAGTTCCGGTTTGTACGTTTTATTAAAAGCTTCATCCGCAAAATGATAGTTTAGTGGGGAGGCAGGAGCAAGCGTTTCCCAGATGCCTTGGGTGCTCGCAATAGTCGATTCAACACCACTTGCCTCAATTCTGGCAACCAAGCGCCTGGGGTTTGTTCCCAGCTTCATACTCAGGGCATCAATATCGCTATGGAGGGACTCAAAGTGGAAATTTTTCACCACTCCAATTATGGTTAGGTACTCCATGTTCTCTTTGTCCTCCCGATGGAAATCAGCGGTCAGCCGGGTACCCAAAACGTCCTCGGGTGAAGCTCCGAGGATTTGCGCCGCAGATTCGTTGATAACTATAGCAGATGAGTCCGTTGGGAAACTTCGGTCAAATCCTCTTCCGGCTACGAGTTCAAGACCCAGGGTGTTAATATAGTCATGATCGATGTTCCAGTCTTGCCAGATAACGGCATGGTCACCACCAATTTTCCCTTCCTTCATATAGGTTCGCCCACTCCGAGCAGAATTAACCGGTAGGTAGCTGCTCAGTGAAACGGCTTCTACCGTGGTAATGCTTTCCATCCGCTCTTTTAGAATAGTGAGTTTTTCTGGCGCAACGGCATCAATATCTTCAATAATCAGGAGTTGCTCTTTGTGATAACCCAAGTCTTTGTTTTTAATGAAATTGAGTTGTTGAAAAACAACTAGAGTGGCTACGATAAGACCAACTGAGATACTAAACTGCACGACCAATAGCGAACCACTAAACCTTTGCCCCATTCCTTGTTCACGACCACTCCCTTTTAGCGCCCGATTAGGCTCAAAGCGAGACATAAATGCTGCGGGGTACCAACCTGATAATAAACTCAGTGCGGTCGTTGTGGTTAGCAAAAGAAAATAGAAATAGGGCTCCCCCAGAGGCAGTTGTAGCGACTTTCCGGTGAACTGGTTGAATAAAGGTAAAATTGAGGCAGACAATAGAATAGCTGCCAGCAATGAGAGCCCCATGTTTAATGCTGATTGTGTCAGAAACTGCCGTACCAAGCTAAACCGACTAGACCCTAGTACTTTTCGAATCCCAACTTCTTGTTCCCGTTTTATTGCCTGTACCGTCGATAGGTTAGTGAAATTGATGCAGGCCAATAGCAGTAAGAAAACGCCAATAGAAGCCAAGATATAAACACGCTGAATGCTACTGTTGGGGTTGAATTCCCCTTCTCTATTAGGAGAATGGAGGTGAATGTCAAGTAAGGCGGTTGCCCCAAATCGCATGTAGTCACCGGTAGCTTTTTCCTGTTCCTGAGAGCTTTCGACCGTGAGGCCCGGGATGAAGGTCATGGCCCAAGGAATAATGTAACGGTCTTTTACCGTTGATAGAAAGGACAGGAAGTGATCAATGTCTGCCCCTTCTTGCACCTTGACGAAGGTAGGGAAGTTCCAGTTGTTCCAGGCAACTGTTTGAGCATCTTCAAAGCTGTTGAGGGATAGGAAGACGGAGTAGTTGTGCAAAAAACTATTACGAGGAGGATCGGCCATTACGCCGGTAACCTGGTATAGTTGTTCGTCATCAATCCGCATCATCTGACCAATAGGTGATCCGCTTCCGAAGTACTTTTTCGCAGTGCTCTCGGCCAGGACTAAAGTGTTGGGCTCTTGAAATGTGGTGGAAGCATCACCAGCAATTAATTCCAAGCCAAAAAGCGCTAAAAATGAGGTGTCGACCGCTACCGTATATTCTTCCTTGGTGTTTTGTTTTGAAGCTTCTGTGCGAAGCATAATTTCACCTACGCTTCGGCAACGACTTACCATCTCCAATTGCGGGTAATCTGCGGCTAGTGCCTCAGCTAATGGCGCAGAAACCGAGGCATATAAGGTAGTTTCACCATTGAGGCGATTGTCAATATCCATGCGATATATTCGATCTGCGTCGGCGAACATGGTATTGAAACTGAACTCATCCTTAATGTAAAGTCCAATGAGTAAGCAACCCGCAAGCCCAACGGATAAGCCTATAAGGTTGAGGAGGGAGAAGAAGGGTTGCTTGCGCTGGTTGCGCCAAGCAAGTTTTAGATCATTTTTAAACATTGCAGTCGGGTATATGGGGCCAATTCGTAACGGCCGGATAAAGTCTCTACGGAAATAGTGGATCACGCTGAAGGCAAACCGCCAACGAGCTTTGCTGGGGGATGTGTCGTACTGTTCTTCAAAAATCTCAACAAGATCTCCTTCGATTTCTTCGAGGTAATCTTCGCGGCAAAACCATCGCAGAAAACGAAGCGGATATTTAGGGGGTGAAGCTTGCATTAGTTGAAAGATATGTTTGGAATGCCTTGGTACATACGGGTACGTAGTTCGTACTGCCTGTCTAGCATCCGTTTCCCTAATGCAGTGATTTGGTAGAATTTCTTTCGCCGTCCGCCGCGCTCATTGGTAATACCACCGAAGGTTGATTCCACGAACCCCTTCTCTTCCATCCGTTTTAAGGCAACGTGTACAGCACTAACGTTAAATTTCTTTCCGGTTTCTGTCTGTAGTTTTTTGAGAATAGCTACACCATAGGCTTCTCCGTGGAGTACGGCTACACAAAGCAAGACCAGTTCCTGAAACTCTCCCAATGAGTGTTGTGACATGCTAATTTATTTACTTACCAAAAGTAAAAGTAATTATTTATTTCACTTTTGGTAAGTAAATTATGAGGAAATCTTCCGAATATAAGATTGGGCATTAGTACCCTGATCAGGTTTATTAGTTTACTTTGGTGACTTAGAGAGAGGGGGTATTGGAAGGTTAGAAAGTTCCGTCTGTAATAAAGATCGAGTGTAAATATCCTAGCGTACAGGCGCATTGCAATGCGCTTGTACATCAATACCTCAAATGGATTTAAAGCCTGGTTTTCTACTATTGGAAATTTTGCAATGTACGCTATAGCTCCGCCAGTACCTTACGTAACCACTCGCGTTCTATCATTGGGGTAAGTTCGTCAACTAATGTTCTTATTTTACTTAACTCTGCTTCGGGTTTGGTGAATCGATTTTTGAGCAAAAAATTCACTACACGTAGAAAATTGAGGTATTGCTGCTTGGTATTTTGGGTGAGTTTTGAGCGGCGTGTTTTACGGCTTAGAGCGGCAACTCGGTTCTCCAAAAGATCATGATCGGTGATATAATAAATCTTAATCAACAGGATATCGGCCAAAATACTATAGTTGACGTTTTCGAAATTGCGGTAGGTCAAACAATCAGAGGCCTTCTCGTATTCACCTTCAGCAAAGAACACCTCTGCCTGGCATAAACTGTGAGCTTCGATGGGATAGCGTGTTCCAGAAATTTTATCGGGGGGATATTGTATTAGTAATTGTGTAGCCCAATCAATTGCACCAACTTTTATAGCAATGTTGGTCATTAATTTCAAAGAACCTGGCATCAGGTGTTTTTTGTAGCGCAGGTGAAAAAAGCCTTCTTCTAAGTGTTCTTTATACAATTCGAATAGCTGGCGAAGTTTCGCATCACTTTGGTTTGATTGATAATTCCTGCCGATAAAATAGCGGTAAAAGGCCATTAGATTGCGGTATCTGAAAACGGGAATATCTTTCCTGTAGGCTTTTGCTTTCTGGATAAACTCGTTGAGCAACTCATTGTCATGTGGTGATTTCAGGATACTGATCAATAAGTAGTTGATCTCGGTGAATGGCGTTTGGATTTCCTCGTACTCCAGAAAAATAGCTATTAAGAAATCACTTAAAAGCAGCGCATTCCCAGGGTCTACAGCACCTAGTTTTTCTTGGAATAGGAGCGTCGCGGCCTTTTGTAATTTCGCGACCGCATAAAATCTGTCCAGCGCGGTGTTAGTGTTAATCAAGTTGGAGTCGTCCGTGTAGGTGCTGAAGACAGTTTGGAAAGCCACGATTTCTTCTTCTACCAGCCACATTTTCAAAAAGGCTTTTCGGTCTTTTTTCTTCTGGTTGTCGAAAAAATTACGGGCTTGCTTGATTACTTGCCAAAAACGGGTCTCCATACTGTTCCGGCGATAAAAATGTGCCATAGCCAAAGCTTCGGTTCCTTTATCCCAATCTTTTTCTTCTTTTTCCTGAAGGATGAAGCGACGCACTAGGCTGTACAGGTCGGAAGCCAGTGAGTCAATCGGATTTTTTTCGTTTGCTTTGAATATTTTTTTGGGAAAGAACAGATGGTTCAACTCTTTTTTGTCAAAAACGAGATCGTCATTGAGCTCATTGCGCAGGATATATTCTAGTAGAGCCTCTATTCTAGTGCGATTATACTTTTTGTTATGATAAGCCGAGGCCACAAATAATCTCAATCGTTTCTGTTCTTCAACGGTAAAACACTGTAGTACTTCCAGTAACTTTTGGTTGGGCATAGTGGCAATTATTGGTGCCGTAGCAATTAGGCTAATGCTGAGTGTATAAATAAGGCGCTTTTAGTGCTGGTATTTCCTTAAAGCTTTTTTTTGCTAAATGTTTTACGGAAAAGTCAACTTTATGGGATTACGGAAAAACAAAAAAAGGTGTCCAAGGGCGTCCTAATCCTACGGATTATTTTTGTCGCCAATACGTAAACATTTAAATATTACCACAATGAAAGTAAAGCATGTCTCACTCATTGTCCTTTTCTTAAGTACATTTTTTTCTCTTCAAGCAACTACTAATTGTGAAGCTCCAGCCCCTACTTCGGCTAGTATTGATGACCAATGGCCAACTGCTATGGCTATCAGTTGGTCCGAGGTGCCTGGTGCGCTCAGCTATAAGGTAGTTGTATCAGAATTTATTACGGGTAACGTCGTGGAAACGGCTTACCTTCCTGCCCGGACTACATTTACCGCCACCGGATTAACCCCTGATGTTGCCTATCATTATGATATTAGTGCTTCCCTGTGCGCCAGTGGACCCTACGGAGACCCAATTAGTTTAAGCGCTGGTGGTATAATTGTCGACATTATTCTTCAGATCACGTGTGAAGATGGTGGAGATACAACGTTTGACGATGCCGTCTCCGCAGGTTTTTCTTCCGAGGAATTGGAATTCTACGTCAATCGTACACAAACGGAGTGCTATCTGGTAGAAGTTGATCCAGCATTTTCGCCATTCAATGAGACCTACACTTTTGGCATAACAAGCGGATCTACATTTCAGGTCAGGTATGAAAGCGGGGGAGGAGATGGCGAATTTCTTATGTCTACTGATGAGAACGCAATACACGCAGGTGTAGCTTATCATGGTAATCAGACTCCTCTTGCGATAAACTTGTTTGATTTACAGTACACTTGGGAACCAGAAGGATGGGAAGATGTAATGAGATTTTCACTACGTCCTGCCACTTCAATGGACCTTGTTGTCACGAGATGTGAGAGCTGTGACTTGCTTAATGAGATTCGTAAAGAGCGATCCCGCCCCCTACGGGCACAACACAGAGATCTCACCCCCGATCAAGCTATTGGTATCTACCCCAACCCTGCACAGGATCTACTCCAGCTCCAACTATCAGAGGCCGGCAATGTAGAAATCTGGGACTTTACTGGGCGCCAGTGGTATAGCCGTCGGGCTTCAGAAGTAGCAACTCAGCAGGAAGTTGACGTGCAATCTTGGCCAACCGGCACCTACATGCTGCGTTGGTATCCACCGAATCAACCACCCGTTGTGCAGTACTTTATGAAGCACTAAAATATCCCTTACTTGGGAATTGAGTAGTCTGTCATACAATACTCCGTAAATATACCGAAGCCGAAGTGGTTTGGGAATCCAAACCATCTTCGCTACGAGTATATACTCGCGTGAAGTCGTTTGGCGAGGCCCACCCCGCAGGAGCAGCGCAGCTAAACCACTTCGTAAGCGGTATAGATACAGGAAATTGGCTCCTTTCAGAAACACGCTCTAAGTTTTTTCCTCCTGTATCATTGGGTTCTACTCATAAAACTAGACGAATAGCCCCCGGCCATCTCGAATATTTGACGAGCTAGCGGTATTTAAACGCCTCAGACCCGTCAGAAATTCGGGATGGTTTTTTTATGGATGAATGTTCAATACGACCTCTCCCATTCTCACCAAAAGCTTAAACCAACCCTACGGAAAATGGCCAAAAGGTGGTCTTTAAAATTACCACCACTGAGGCGACCTTTGTACAAAGTGAAACGAAGAAAAAAACGCGTCTCTCTATTTTCATATTAGTTGCATTTTTAAACCGGTAATCAAGAAGGTGCTGTATTTGGGGAGGCACTAGGGTGCCTCATTTGATGTGGTAATCATAAATGTTGCAGCTTTCCAGGATTGCCACCTATGCAACTTACAAGGGCAGGCCGGAATTTTCTGGCCTGCTCATACACCTAAATTTCTAAGGAATGAATTTGAATTGAGGAAGTTTAAGTTTACAACAGTACGCTTATGTTTGGTAAGGGGCCCCTTTTTTACGTAACGTGAACTTGATACTTAAAATTTGACTCACATCATCACTAAGTGCTATTCCAGCACACAAGTGATATAAACGCTATAAACGTGCTCAAAAATGGATCAAATATCTATAAAAATTAGACGGCTACGTGAGTTTAGGAATTATTCGCAAGACTACCTGGCCGAAAGTTTAAACGTTTCACAGCAAACTTATAGTCGACTAGAGCGACAAGCAAGCAAAATGACCTTGCAACGGCTACAAAAAATAGCGGAGATTCTGGAATGTGATCTAACAAAACTTTTACTCTTACCAGTAAGTACTTTCGAGGAAGAAATCTGTTATGAATCCGTAGATAAGGCTAGGCCAATGGCCAAAATCCAGGTTCCTAATATAAACCTGAGGGACAGGATCGAATCCCTAGAGCAAGATCTACAAGACCTCAAGCTCCATTTAAGAGCTCCAAGAAAAAACCAGAGCTACCTTTAATCTTGTTTTTATCTCTACCTTTGCACCAAATTTCGGATATCCCTCCAGATGAGCGAGCAAATAAAACACGAATGTGGGATCGCGATGATCCGACTCCGCAAACCGCTTAATTATTACCAAGATAAGTACGGCACGCCCCTCTACGGCCTCAATAAGCTGAAGCTGCTCATGCAGAAGATGCGTAACCGTGGCCAGGATGGTGCAGGTATGGCTACGCTAAAACTTAATGTAGAGCCTGGCCATAAGTACATTAGTCGTAAAAGGAGCAATGCGTCCAATTATCTAGATGATCTCTTTGCACAAGTCTTTCGCCGGTTTGGAGAACTAACGCCCGAACAATTGGCTGATGGCGATTGGCTCAAGAAAAACTTGCCCTACACAGGTGAATTGCTCATGGGACACCTCCGCTACGGCACCCACGGTGATAACAGCATTGAAACCTGTCATCCTTTCCTTCGCCAAAACAACTGGAAACCACGGAACCTCATCTTGGCCGGTAACTTTAATCTCACCAATGTTGATGAGCTTTTTGCCGAGTTGGTAGAGTTGGGACAGTATCCGAAAGAGATTAGTGATACAGTTACGGTACTCGAAAAGATTGGACATTTCCTGGACGATGAGGTACAGCGCCTTTTCAATTGGTTTAAGCCAGACGGTTATTCCAACCGCGAGATTAATGACCTGATCTTTGATAAATTGGACTTACAGCGCTTGTTGCGTCGGGCCAGTAAGAAATTTGATGGAGGTTACGTCATGGCGGGCCTGATCGGGCACGGTGATGCCTTCATGATGCGCGACCCCAACGGTATCCGCCCGGCCTTTTATTATGCTGACGAGGAGATTGTGGTAGCCGCCAGCGAACGTCCCGCTATCCAGACCGCTTTAAACGTTCACATTAGCAAGGTCCACGAGATTCCGCGCGGGCATACCCTGATTGTGAAACGTAATGGTAGCTCTGCTGTGTTGCCTTACACCGACCCCTCGCCCAGAGCTGCGTGTTCGTTTGAACGAATTTACTTCAGCCGGGGAAACGACCGTGATATTTACCTGGAACGCAAGGAACTAGGACGCCGTCTGGCTCGCCCCGTTTTGGACTTGGTGAAGAATAACTTTCGCCGCACCGTTTTTTCTTTCGTGCCTAATACCGCGGAGACCGCCTTCTACGGGATGGTAAAAGGCTTAGAGGATGAACTGAATATCATCAAGCAAGAAAAGCTACTGTCATTCGGTGAAAAGAGCACCCCAGCCAAGATTAAGAAGGTGTTGGAAATGCGTCCACGAGTAGAAAAGATTGTAGTGAAGGATGCCAAGGTCAGAACGTTTATTGCGGATACAACGTCGCGCGGGGCTATGGTTTCGCATGTCTACGACGTGACTTATGGCATTGTGGAAAACGAAAAAGATACGTTGGTTCTCATGGATGATTCTATTGTGCGCGGTACCACCATGCGCGATAGCATTATCCAGATTGTCTCCCGTTTGCGACCCAAGAAGATCATTGTAGTTTCTTCTGCTCCTCAGATCAGGTACCCGGATTGTTACGGTATTGATATGTCTAAGATGGGTGAGTTTGTGGCTTTTCGTGCGCTCGTCAGTTTACTAAAAGATAATGGTAAAGAGCACCTTTTGCAGGAATGCTACGAGCGCTGTAAAGCACAGGAGCATTTGCCTAAGGAAGAGATTACCAACGAAGTGAAGGCGCTTTACGATGAGTTCTCTTACGAGGAAGTATCGAACAAAATTGCCGAAATCATTACTCCGCCTAATATCAAGCCCAAGGTGGAAGTAATCTATCAAACGATTGAAGACCTGCGGGCTTCTTGCCCCGAAAACAATGGTGATTGGTACTTCTCCGGTAATTATCCGACACCCGGCGGGAACCGCGTAGTCAATAAATCGTTTATATACTTTATGGAGGGTAAAAATATGCGGGCGTATTAAGAGCGGATAATTTGAGCCCAATAACAGCAAAAACACTATCTTTTATCAAACGTAAGTGTTTGTAGCGGGATAAGCTGTTTAACCCTCCTCAATAGAATGCCTTCTCAAGGACTGGCATCTTCGGTGTCAGCAGAGTCCGCCTCACCACATAAATGTCTAAGTATATGGAACAGGGCTGGAATGTAGGAACGACCGGTCAGAAAAAAGGTCTGGCCCAGAAAATAGAAGACGTGATTCTCGTCGGCTTGGTGCAACGTAACCAAACGGAGGAGATGATTACAGAATACCTGGATGAACTGGAGTTTCTGGCGCTCACTGCCGGAGCTAAGGCGGTCAAGCGCTTTACCCAGAAAATGGATAGTCCGAACCGGCGAACCTTTGTTGGTAAAGGTAAACTGGAAGAAATTGGGCAGTATTTGGAGGACCATGAGAACATCACGGCGGTGATTTTCGATGATGATCTTTCGGGTAAGCAGACCAATATTTTGGAGGAAGAACTGAAGGTGAAAATCATTGATCGCTCCTCTTTGATCCTGGATATCTTTGCCGGACGTGCCCAAACGGCCCAGGCGAAGACGCAGGTGGAGCTAGCGCAAATGCAGTACCTCTTACCTCGCCTGCGGGGCCTCTGGACGCACTTGGAACGCCAGCGAGGAGGTATCGGTATGCGCGGACCGGGTGAGCAGGAAATCGAGACAGACCGTCGTATTGTCCGGGATAAAATCTCTCGCCTTAAGAAGCGTTTGGAAAAAATTGACCAGCAGAATATGACGCGTCGAAAAACGCGTGGGCAATTGATCCGCGTGGCACTGGTAGGGTACACCAACGTAGGCAAGAGCACGCTCATGAACTTGCTGACCAAATCTGAAGTTTTCGCGGAGAACAAACTCTTTGCTACTTTGGATACCACCGTTCGTAAAGTAGCATTTGATCGCACTCCTTTCTTGTTGTCAGATACGGTAGGTTTTATTCGCAAACTTCCCCACCATCTGGTGGAAAGCTTCAAATCCACGCTCGATGAGGTACGGGAAAGCGATATTCTACTACACGTAGTGGATTTGGCACATCCGCAGCACGAAGACCATATTCGCACGGTTAATCAAACCTTAAAAGAGCTGGAAGCAATTGATAAGCCCACGCTGATGGTCTACAATAAGATTGACCTCTACCGCGAACGCAATTATGATCTTTACCTGGATGAAGAGGCCAAAGAGGAGATTGAAACTGGCTTGCAACAGCGCTTAGAAGGGCAATTTGGGCAGGAAAGTGTATTCATTTCTGCTCTGAGTAAAGAAAATGTGGACACCCTGCGGCAAAAGATGATGGAGATGATCAAGAAGCAGTATCATCATCGTTACCCTTACGTGGCAAAGCAGTGGTAAATTGGGGGGGAATTGGTAGAGACGCATTGCAATATGGCTGTGGAGAAGGCATTGCCGATGGCTGTACAGACGAATTGCAATGCGTCTCTACCAGAAAACGCTTGACGTTCAACGCAACTTTTCTGGTAAAGCCTCAGTTAAACTAGTATATATCTGAAAAAACCAACTTCGGCTTTGCCACATCATCAAATAGATCGCCCCTTTTCACATGATAACCAATCCCCTACAAGCCTACGCACGCCTTTTAGTTAATTATTGTCTGGAGCTGAAAGCAGGAGAGCGCTTGTACGTACGCACGACCACTCTGGCTGAAGACTTGGTACGCGAAGTCTACCGGGAAGCCATGAAAGTGGGCGCTCACATGGAGTACAACTTGGAATTTCGTGAGCGGGAGCGCATTTTCTTCCATCACGCCAATCAAGAGCAGCTTAGCTACGTATCACCCTTGTACCGCCAGGCACTGGAGGAATACGATGCCTATCTCTATATCCGTGCCCCTTTTAACTTACGGGAAGGACAACAAATAGATAAACAGAAACGGGAGGAGCGTTCGGCCGCACTTGCAGATCTGAATAAGACCTATTTTGCCCGTACTGGGGACCGTTCCTTGAAGCGGAATTTGTGCCAGTTTCCTACTCAAGCCTCTGCGCAAGAAGCAGGACTTTCACTCGAAGAATACCAGGACTTCATCTACAGCGCTTGCCGTCTTTACGATGAAGATCCCATTGAGAGTTGGCTAGGTGTACGCGAGAGCCAGCAGCGCATTGTAGATCACCTCAACAGCTGCCAAACCATTCGCTACCGCTCTGATGCCTTTGATATTTCCTATCGCACAGAAGGCCGCACCTGGATCAATTCAGACGGTCAGACTAATATGCCAAGTGGTGAGGTGTACACTTCGCCAGTAGAGGATTCCGTTAACGGGATGGTGTATTTTGATTATCCCGCCATTTATCAAGGAGAAGAAGTGCAGGGTGTGAGGCTTTGGGTACGGGACGGTTATATTGATCGTTGGGAGGCCAACCAGGGGCAACAAGTACTGGACCGGGTATTCCAAATTCCCGGCACACGACGCTTTGGTGAGGCCGCAATTGGCACCAACTACGGGATCAACCGGTTTACCAAAAATATACTTTTTGATGAGAAGATTGGTGGCACCATTCACATGGCCATTGGGCAGTCGTATCTGCAGGCAGGGGGCAAAAATGAATCAACCGTACACTGGGATATGATCGCTGATATGACGAAGACTGGCGAGATATATGCCAATGACGAAAAAATATATGAAAAAGGCCGGTTTTTGCTCTAAGCCTACCGTTTAAGGGCTAAAGGGTGCTGATTCCAGGCTGGTTTTCGACAAAAAGTGTTAAAAGGATTTAAATTTTCTGGCTACCTTGCGTATCCATTACCAGATGAACGACAAAAAGAACACCCGAAAACAATTCAAGTTAAACTGAAATACAACCTCAAACCGTGAACAGGAACATTGCATTTTTGGAATTAAAGTATGGCAATATTTACGGAGGATACCCAAACTTCTACGCCATCAGTGAAATCGCCTTATTGGTTTTTGAACAAGGCAGCAATCGTATCTTTATTGAAAGCTGGGTAAACAGCGCCGATGTCGACGTGGTGAATGTGTACGCACAGACCAACGAACTAGGACACACTATCGGTCGTGGAAAAGAAGTGATCAACATGCGCACGCGGCGCCGTAGTCGTTTCGACGAGGAATTCCGTCTCGAAGAGCACGAGTTGTCTTTCGCATTCAAGCGCTTGCGTTCCACTAAGATGGCGATTAAGAGTTTCTTGCTGCGCAACTTCAAAAAGTACCGCTTCGAAGATATTGTTGTTTTTGATGGCCGTCGGGATATTTTCCTGTGCGAACGCTCCGGCGTTAACTTTAGCCGTCATCGCATTATCGATATCCAAAAGGATCTTAATCGCGAGACCGATTACCTCTTTAGTTTGAATAAATTGGCCGTAGTAATTGGCTTCGAGATGGATCGCTCGTATCTGCGGGCTAATAACTTGGAGTACTGGTTGCACCCGATCGCCGCCCGTCAATTGATGCCAAAGTCAGCTGCCTTTGATGCTGCTCGCTTAATGATGGTCTTCAATGAATACACGGAACATCATGATGACTTTATGATGAAAGCGGCCTTGCTGCTCAACAAGATTCATAACGCTAAAGAAGAAGATGAGAAGAAGGCAGCAGCAGAAGAAAGTGAAAGTGAAGGTGAGGGTTAAGTCCATCTTCCAATTCATCATAACAAGCCCGGATAGCAGTTTATTACCTGCTGTTCGGGCTTGTAGTATTTAGACCAATGAGTAAAGGAAAAATTCTTGTAACCGGCGGTTGTGGTTACCTTGGCAGCCACACGATTATCGATTTATTGGAGAATGGCTACGAGGTGGTATCTGTAGATAATCTCAGCAATGCCGATGAATCTGCTCTGGCAGGTATAGCTCAGATAACTGGCACTGCGGTACACAACCATGTCATTGATCTGGCTGATCATAATCTCACCCTGCGCTTGTTCCAAGAGGAGCAATTTACTGGAGTTATTCATTTTGCGGCTTTGAAGCACGTTGGGGAGTCAGTACATCAGCCGGTGCGCTATTACCAGAATAACCTTAATTCTTTGCTCAACGTCATAGAGGGAATGGAGGCTACGGGCTGTCAACAGCTCATATTTTCCTCCTCGTGCTCTGTGTACGGGAATAGTGAAGAGCTACCGGTAACGGAAAAAACAGCCCGACAGGAAGCGGAATCACCCTATGCACGTACCAAGCAGATGGGGGAGGATATCCTTTTTGATTACTGCCGGGTTCACCCAGACTTTAAAGCCATTTTATTGCGGTATTTCAATCCTGCAGGTGCTCACCCCTCCGTCTTACTAGGCGAGGCTTCCAGCAATCCAGCTAGTAACCTGGTACCGGTTATTACCGAAACCGCCATCGGGAAGCGCCAGGAAATGACCGTCTTTGGTTCCGATTATAATACGCGCGACGGCAGCTGTATTCGTGACTATATCCACATCATGGATCTGGCACGTGCCCATACCCAGGCACTAGATTGCCTTTTAGAGAACCGTCAAGCCAGTAACTGCGAAATATTTAATCTGGGTACTGGAGCCGGCGTGAGCGTCTTAGAGGCCATCTACGCCTTTGAGATGATCAGTGAGCAAAAGCTTAACTACCGCCTTGGGGATCGCCGTGTTGGGGATGTGGTGTCCATTTACGCCAACTATGATAAGGCCGAGCAAGAGTTGGGTTGGCAGCCCCAGTACGATATTAAAGATATTATGCGTACAGCTTGGGATTGGGAAAAAGTGAGAGGGTAGGAAATATACCTACTTCTAATCTCTTACCTCCGTCACACTTTCCTTCTTTCCCAATAATTCTGCTCTTCCATTTCGTCCAAGAGGGTCAAATAGTTGGCGTAGCGTAATTCACTAAAGGTACCATCTTCCAGCCCTGCTTTAACCGCACAGCCAGGCTCACTGCGGTGCAGGCAGTTACCACCAAATTTGCACCCCTCAGAAGCGGCAAAGAACTCCCGGAAATTATGGGCTACATCGATGGGTTCAAGGTAATTAAAAGAGAGGGTTTTGATCCCTGGCGTATCTATTAGTAGACCACCAAACGGCAGCTCAAACATCTCTGCGAAGGTCGTGGTGTG
>JBCBWU010000219.1:0-11582 GCA_039816955.1 Bacteroidota bacterium | reverse complement strand
CGGCTTTGGGTACTACCCAAATATCACCGCCATAGACAAAGGTGATTTGGGTTTCGGATACATCAAAATAGCGCATAAGTTTAGCGCTGATTTGTGCGGCCAGCAAGCTGGTACTACAAATTAGACTTAGGGCAATTAAGATTTTCTTCATTAGAGCTATATGTGGTTTTGTTGGTATGCGTAGATATTACTCTCCGATGCAGATAGCGATGATTTTGACGTAAGAGCGAGCATTAAGGAGAGCTTATTAGCTGGAAGATAAATAATTGCATTGGGAAAGCCTGATGCAAGCAGCCAGTGAGGGATATACTGCTCTGAGTGCAAGCATTTTTTTAGCAAAGTGGAGCCAGATAGAAACATAAACTTTTCGTATTTTAATGATCGGAAAACAAATTATTTGGATTTTATTTTCAATCAGCGTATATTAGCTGTCTGCAAATGCGAAAGGCGCTTTCTCAGTGGTTTTATTCTTTTTGTTCTAAGTAATAAGCACAGTGCGCGATAGACGAAAATAGTCAGTGCTTATGAACTTTGCTTTTCGACTTGCATTAAGGATGTTGTTGGCTGTTATTGCAATTTGTTGTAGTAGCAGATGTGATCCGCTATTCGTTTTCGAGATTGAAAACGAATAGTTGCTGGACCAGGTGACTGGGTGGGTCCCGCCGTAGCGGGCGTGCAGTAAGTCATACTTACAGGCAGTAATTCTAGATTCACTACCATATACCTACCTGTTTCTAGTTCTGATCTAAGTGTAAGCCTATGAACGGGCTTCGCCAGCAAAGTTGAAAGCACAGTTGCTAAGAGACTCTAGGAAGAGGGGCCTTTACCGTAAGCGATGTAATTTCAAAGCAAAGCAAAGCTTAACCATTGCTGGTTATAACCCCTGAATCTATCAATGCTGAAGAAGGGGCAAATAAAAATCCGACAATACAACTAGCTACAAATGAGTTTAAAGCAAGCCACTAAACAAAGTGTAAATCAAGTTCTTGACGCACACTTCGTTGATCACATCGTCAGCGCCGGTTTCAAGTACTTGGAGAAACAATCCAAATTCAAGCTGGAAGAAGGGGAGTTTAAATGTGAGGTAGTTCTGAAGCCTGAGCTTGACGTTCTTCATCTAAAGGAGCGTGATGAAGTGCGTTTTTCACTCTCTATTAGTGCCAATTATTTTTCCAGCAAGTTTAGGTCTTGGTTTAAGAAGAATCTAGTTGGATTACCACACAGAGTAAACTTCTTTAGACAACACCAAAAATTCCTCATTTACGAGCAAAGTTTTGATGCTAATAATCATAACGCAGAAGAGCTTCAAAAAATAAAAACGTACATCACGCTTGAGCTAAAATCCATCCTCTCCACACTAAATAATTGGGAGAAGATCATTTCCAACTACGATAAGGTAAAACAGAATATTGATCTGGAAGACATATACCTGTTTTTGAAAGATAACACAAAAGCCGCTGCAATCATCAAGCAGAAAAAGGAAAGTTATCTATCACGTCCTGAGTTCATTAAGAAGCACTACTATTTGGTAAATAATCTGGACTACAAGTTGATCAACGTTTTGGGCGAAAAACCTGAAATTCCACAAATCAAATATTCCTTAGAGAAATCGAGCGATAGCTATCAAGTAGGTCAAGATCTTCAACTCAACAGGCAGTTTATCATATCAGAGTTACCGAAAACACTCCGGACTAAAACATCGAGGTCTGGTAAGTACTTCATTTCGGTTCACCTTAGTGCAGAAGCTGTACTGTGGGGTCCTGATGGTGAGTTGGTGTATCATAAGCGATTGATCAACAAAAAAACAGAATCTCTAAGCTTTGATGGGATCAAGCCGGGGTTTCTGGAAGAAAAAAATCTCTGGTTTCTGGACCAGCACTTCTATTCCCTTGAGGATGGTAGCCTACAATTTTCGCTTGAATTGTACGATGAAAAAAAGAAGCGCACAAAGCTTCGCTTTCAACAACTTTTCTACTTGGCGTCCGAAGGCAAAGTTGTCGCAAATTTTGAGAAATCGAATATTGGCGTTTTTGATCTTAGTGGCGTTCTATTATCAAGATTTACCATAGATGGCTCGCTCGTCAACGTCAGACAAAAGAGTGGTGAGCTCATTACTTATGGTAATAAAAAATACAGCTTCGTTAATCTGAATAATCAGGAAACCAGATCCTTTAAAGGCATTTTACACAACAGTATTCATAAACTGAGCAAGGATGAATCTCTGTTCTTCACCGCAGGATATAACACAAAACAATATTTATACAATCTAGATTCTGGCAAAGTCAAAACGATCTGGGCGCATCCTACTCATAAATCGGATTATAAGGCTTTATTTGCTAAGGTTTGTCATAACTTCGGATGCTCGCAAATGGCCTTTAGTGATGATGGAAAGATGCTAGCACTATCGGCAGATCATGGTAGAAATTCTATCTTCAGACTCCCTTCTCTTGATCGCACGGAGATAAAGTCAAGAGAAAAATTCAACTACGAATGGCATAAGGTTGGGTTCAGTTTTGGTCTTAAATGCATCGCCTTTTATGATTCGGAGAAGGTTTTCACAGCAATTAACGACAAGCTTGTTGTGTGGGACCAATCCGGCGATGAATTGTTTGAACTTAATGATGTGTGGAAATTCGAACTTTCACCAAATAAAGATTTCATACTCTGCATTGGAAAAGAATCCGGCTTATCAAAACTAGAAATACAACCAGCCATTACAAGAGCTCCCTCTTGATTTTTTTACCCTTATCTTAACCAAATGGAAAATAAAGACACCCCCGACCTAAAACTCGCCGTACTGATTGACGCTGATAATGTGCCCTATAAAATGGTCAAAGAAATGATGGAAGAACTGGCCAAGTTCGGCACATTGACCACCAAACGTATTTATGGCGACTGGACTAAACCCACTGTCCGTGGATGGAAACAAGTTCTACTCGAACACGCCATTACCCCCATCCAGCAATACAGTTATACTACTGGTAAGAATGCCACGGACTCTGCTATGATCATCGATGCTATGGATATTCTCTATGCTGGCAAAGTAGATGGATTCTGTATTGTATCCAGCGACAGTGACTTTACCAGACTAGCGACTCGCTTACGTGAATCAGGCATGCGGGTCATTGGCATGGGAGAACAGAAAACCCCAGAACCCTTCATTGTTGCTTGTGATCGATTCATTTTCATAGAACTCCTTAAGCCGAAAGAAGAGGAGAAAAAGAGCACTGGCAAAAGCGATGACAAACCTAAAAAGGCTAGCATACCGGCTAAAATCAAGCAACTGGTTGCTACTTCTATCGATGACCTGAGTGACGATGACGGCTGGGCCTTCCTGGGGGAAGTAGGTAGTTTACTGCTCAAAAAGCAGCCACAATTTGACCCTCGAACTTATGGCTTTACGAAGCTTACACCATTGCTAAAATCGCTACGCAGCATGATAGAAATTGATGAAAGAGAATCTCCCGGGAAAGGGCGCTCAAAGCACATTTATGCTAGACTAAAGAAGCGGCCTAAATAAGCAATGGGTAGTTTTGTTCGCTGTTCAACCATTTCGGAGGAATAACAACAACTCGGCCAGTTAGCGGCATGATAGCTACTAACAAGAAAATGGTAAGCCCATACTTCATTTACTAAATAGTGGGTTTGCCACAAATACGGCGAAGAAAGCTACCAATCCTATTCCGATACAAACAGATCAAATGCTACCCGGCGATTTTTACGGCGCCCTTCTGCGGTACGATTAGTAGCAATGGGCTGAGTTTCACCGAAGCCTTCGTGCGCCATGCGCTCCTCCTCTACACCTTCTGATTTCAAGTAATCAAAACAGGCCTTAGCCCGGGCCTTAGACAGACGAAGGTTGTTAGCGTCGTTCCCTCGGCTATCGGTATGGCCGCTGATCTGCAGGTTGTAGTAGGGGTACGCTTGCATAATGCTTAAGAGCTCGTCTAGCTTTTCCCGAGAACTGTCCTTTAACTGATCACTACCTATCTCAAACTGCACAGCCTTCGCCATAAAGGCTAAAGTCTCTTTGATATCCTCACTCACCGCTGGGCAGCCTCCGTCTTCCTCGCTTCCAACTATTTCAGGGCATTTATCATCCGCATCTTTAATGCCGTCACCATCGGTATCTGGGCACCCTACTAATAATTTGAGACCTGCATCATTCGGGCATTCGTCCTCCTCATCAGCTACACCATCAAGATCCGCATCCAAGTAGGGGCACCCCCAACCTTCCAGTAAGCCAGGGAGGTTGGGACAACGATCGCGTGCGTCTTCTACTCCATCGCCATCCGAGTCCGGGCAGCCAGAGAGTCCGTTAAAGGCCGTACAGTTTGGACACATGTCATCATCATCTTTCAGTCCATCACCATCAGTATCCAGGCAACCTTTTGCGCTAGCACTTCCAGGATAATTAGGACATTCATCAAGGAAGTCCGGCACATTATCGTAGTCTTTATCCGGGCAGCCTTGCGATGATGCTTTACCGGCCTGGTAGGGACAAGTATCAACATCATCGGCTAGTCCATCTCCATCACTGTCAGGGCAGCCACCAGCATAATCTACGCCAGCACGCTCCGGGCAAGCATCGACATCATCCAGAAATCCATCTCGATCAAAGTCTGGGACCGACCAACGGTAGCTTATCGTTACTCCACCAACGGCAAACCAATCGTCCGTATCAGGCTTACCCGAATTAGAAACGCCATCCAGTTGATCCGTGAAGGTTTTGCGTATGCCCATTTCCAGTCCTATGCTTAGCGACTTGCTCACGTCTACGCGCACTCCTCCGCCAAAAGGTAGCGTCAAGGTCGGCGACTCATCCGCGTCAATATCTTGCTGTATATTATTTGGAAAACCGTCAACCCCTGGTATTCCGTAGCGGGTGGTTCGGCTGAAGAACCCTAATCCAACTCCACCAAAGAGATAAGGAGAAATGATATTCTTGTAACCTCCATTACTGGGATAACGTCGTTTGGCAAAAGGCTCCCACACCACTTGGGCACTACCTTCAAATAGACTTCCGTCAAAAGAAAAGTCACGCCTCAGGCGGGCAGCATCATTACTGATGGCATCATTCCCCTCGTATTGGGCATATTGCAGCCCCGCTCGCACCTGCCAGGTATAAGATAAGGGTATGCTGTAGCGTAAACCAGGAGCAAATTGATATTCAGAAAATTCCGGGCGGGAGTCCGCAGCTGTAAATTCACCAGTGTAAGCCGATCCTCCAAGTAATAAACTTAGCTCACTTTTCGGCTGTGCGAATACGACGGCGGACCATAATAGTCCGCACAAAAAGATGCAGTGTTGTCTCATAGGGATTATATTCTTAAATCACCACAGCTCAGCTCAGCTCATGGGGACTGAAGCTGAATTACAATAAATGGCCCTTGAAAAGCTACCCTTACAGGTGCTATTCTTGCTGTGTGTTTTCTCTGAATAGTACGGGGCAGTAGCCCGTTTGTTGCCTAATAAACAAGAACGTTTTTGGGCAACAATGATATTAAGTTCAGACGATCACCCATTGTGTGTAGGGCGAAAGGGAGAACAGGAATCACTCCTATTGTTGGTACAAAAATCACAAAAATGTTGGTAAAAGGCAGGAAATATTCAGAAAAATCAGCATACTTAGACTCAAATCCGCGAGTTTGCCAATAAATCCTACATCTAGATACGGCCCTGCAGTAAATACACAGGAAGCCCGAAATTTTCTGCATCGCCTTTTCGAATTACCCGCAAAAGACACCCCACCAGTATGTTTGTGGGGCCGGCATGGCATTGGAAAAACGGAACTGATTAAGGACATTGCGACAGCACAAGTTTGGCCCCTGATCAGTATCAGTCCGGCTCAGTTTGAAGAAATGGGAGACCTACTAGGTTTACCGTTCCTAGATCAACAGTCGGAAACTAAGACGACCACGCGCTTTGCCCCACCGGATTGGGTACCCCAGGAGAACGGTCCTGGGATTCTACTAATTGATGACTTCAATCGTGCCGATGACCGGATTTTGCGCGGATTGATGGCCTTATGGCAAGAAAGGCGCCTAAGTAGTTGGTCCCTACCCGATCAATGGTATATCGTACTCACTGCTAACCCCGAAGGAGATATCTATTCCGTAACACCCGTAGACGAAGCAAA
Source organism: Bacteroidota bacterium (assembly GCA_039816955.1). Classification (GTDB taxonomy): domain Bacteria; phylum Bacteroidota; class Bacteroidia; order Chitinophagales; family Saprospiraceae; genus Lewinella. The sequence continues at coordinate 5,443 of JBCBWU010000219.1, read as the reverse complement.
CCTCACTAGAATGCTGCACCTCGAACTGCAATTTGATGTAGACAGCTGGGTGGCTTGGGCCCAATCACAAAACTTGGCTCAGGAAGCCATTACTTTTGTCAAACAGCATCCTGAGCTAATCGATGGTCAGCAAACTACCCCCCGAACGCTCACCTTCTTCTTTCGCCTCTGGCAGCAATACGGCAAACCTGCAGCAGAAGATCCGCTATTACTTACTTTAGCAGAAAGTGCTATTTCCCGGCAGACGGCACGACAGTTTATCCAGTACCTGCAGGATGACACTTTCGAACTACCCGATCCCCTTACTCTACTGCAGCAACCTGCTTCTCAGACCAGTGCTTTACTTACTCATCTTCAGAATGGCCAAGCCCCGAGGAATGATTTGATTAGTCGGCTTTGCGCTCGCTTACTACAGTATGTGGAACAACGACCACAGCTGAGTGGTGAACAGACGCAGCAGCTGCTACGCTTCCTGATGAACGAACAACTCCCTACTGAGCAGGTTCTTTTGATCCTCCACAGCCTTAGCGCCATGCAACATTCAGTACTGGCCGAGCTCCTGACAGAGCCCCGCCTCGGCCAACTAATGCTGGGTGATTAAGCTGGAATCAAAGCCTCTAACAAACGACTGTCATTCCAGCCAACTGCTTGATTTTTCAAGAGTTAAATCATTGTAAACTGCATATATATTAGGTAGAAGAAGGTTTTCCACAAAAAAGTTATCCACATTGTGGAAAACTAAATTAACAATAAAAACCCTTTGATAATCAATAATTTAGTTGAGTTACCAACACAATGTGGAAAACTGAAGGCCACTTTTTTGTAGCAGTCACTTATCTTAGTGAAATCAAAGCGCCGAATAGGTAAAGAACTTACTGATACCTAACTTCGACTATCTCTTATCCAGCAGGACTTGTTCGGCAAAATAATCTACAGGGGAACGCGAGAAGAGGCCATGGTGGTTCCTGATCGTGATTATGGCTACTGTCGTGCAGTAGCCTTAGTCATGCCCCGAACATGTACCGTGGACTACTGGATTTTGATGTCTGATCCCTTCCATTTGCTCACCAAATGGCAGGGTATTGTAGCCACTACAGCGGACGTATTTCAACGCACTAACAACTATAATATCTTTAAAACGGAAGTAAAAAATGAATGCAAAAGTAGAGCCGATCTTAGAGGAGAACCCGAATCGCTTCGTACTCTTTCCGATTCAACACGATGATATCTGGAGCGAGTACAAAAAATCAGAAGCTTGTTTCTGGACGGCGGAAGAAATTGATTTGAGCCAGGACCTTACGGATTGGAACAACAAACTTAACGATGACGAACGTCATTTTGTAAAACACGTACTTGCCTTCTTTGCAGCCTCTGATGGTATTGTTAATGAAAATTTGGCAGAGAATTTTGTAGCAGAAGTTCAATATACCGAAGCTAAATTCTTCTACGGTTTCCAGATTATGATGGAAAATATCCATTCGGAAACTTACTCGCTATTAATTGACACCTACATTAAGGACCCAAAAGAAAAAGATTATCTTTTTAATGCCATCGAAACACTGGATTGCGTAAAGAAAAAAGCTAGTTGGGCCTTGCGCTGGATTGAGAATGGTTCTTTTGCCGAACGCCTCATTGCCTTCGCTGCAGTAGAAGGTATCTTCTTTAGTGGCTCCTTCTGTTCTATCTTCTGGCTGAAGAAGCGTGGACTCATGCCAGGCCTAAGTTTTTCCAATGAATTGATCAGCCGTGATGAGGGTATGCACTGCGATTTTGCCTGCTTACTCTATAACGATCATATCATTCACAAAATGCCAAAGGAGACCGTAACCGGTATTATCACCGACGCCGTAGAAATTGAGAAGGAATTCGTTACGGATGCCTTACCAGTGAACCTAATCGGCATGAATGCTGACTTGATGTGCCAGTACATTGAGTTTGTAGCAGATCGCCTACTGGTGGCACTACGCCACGATAAAGTCTACAATGTAGAAAACCCCTTCCCATGGATGGACCTCATCTCTCTGGAAGGAAAGACCAACTTCTTCGAGAAGCGCGTTGGTGACTACCAAAAGAGCGGCGTAATGGCCGATCGCGATAGCCAGGTCTTCTCGTTGGATGAGGACTTTTAGGAATTAGCGTTAGAATATGAATTAGAATTAGAGTATGCTTAGGTAGCCTAATTCTAATTCTCATCCTAATTCTCACTCAAATAAAATCTATCCCCACACCCACCTTATAACAGTAACTTATGGAAGTAATTAAAAGAAGCGGTAAGCGTGAATCGGTAAGTTTTGACAAGATTACCGCCCGTATTAAGAAACTCAACTACGGCCTGGCCAAGCAGGTTGATCATATTGAAATTGCGAAGAAAGTGATCCAGGGTTTATACGATGGTGTAACCACCACAGAACTGGATAATTTGGCAGCGGAAACTTCAGCTAGTATGGCAACGGATCACCCGGACTATGCCATTCTTGCAGCCCGCATCGCTGTTTCCAACTTACATAAGAATACCGACAAGTCGTTCAGTAATACGATGAAGGTATTATATGAATATATCGATCCCAAAACCGGAGAGTCAGCTGGCTTGATCAGTAAAGAAGCCTTTGACATCATCTGGAAACACCGCGACACTTTTGACAGTGCGATCATTTATGACCGCGACTACGAGTTTGACTTCTTTGGTTTTAAGACCTTGGAACGTTCTTACTTGATGCGCGCTAACGGCCAGGTGGTTGAACGCCCGCAACATATGCTAATGCGGGTTGCAGTTGGCATCCACGGCGAAGACATCGACAAGGTATTTGAGACCTACAACCTGATGTCACAGAAGTGGTTTATCCACGCTACCCCTACCCTATTTAATGCGGGTACCCCACGTCCTCAGTTGTCTAGCTGTTTCCTCTTATCAATGACGGAGGATAGCATTCCGGGCATCTTTGAGACGCTCGATCGCTGTGCACGTATTTCCCAATCAGCTGGCGGAATTGGCTTGAGCATCCACAACATTCGCGCCAAGGGTAGTTATATCAAAGGCACTGGCGGTACCAGTAACGGTATTGTTCCGATGCTGAAGGTATACAATGATACGGCCCGCTACGTAGACCAGGGTGGTGGCAAGCGCAAGGGAGCTTTTGCCATTTATCTAGAGCCGTGGCACGCTGATGTATTTGACTTCCTAGAGTTGAAAAAGAACCACGGTAAGGAGGAGCTCCGCGCTCGTGACCTGTTCTACGCCATGTGGATTCCGGACTTGTTCATGCGCCGCGTGAAGGAAAACGGTGAATGGTCGCTCTTCGATCCAAGCGAAGCACCAGGCCTGTTCGATGTTCACAGTGGGGAATTTGAAGCACTGTACCACAAATACGAAACCGAAGGACGTGCTCGCAAGACCGTAAAGGCGCAAGATCTGTGGTTTGCCATTCTGGAAAGCCAGATCGAAACGGGTACACCTTATGTCCTGTACAAGGATGCTGCCAACCGCAAGAGCAACCAGCAAAACCTGGGTACAATTCGCAGTTCTAACCTCTGTACGGAGATCATTGAGTATACTGCCCCCGATGAGGTAGCGGTTTGTAACTTGGCCAGCCTAGCTTTAGGTAAATACGTCAAAGAGGACGGTACTTACGATTTTGACCGCCTGTACGAAGTAACGCGTATTGTAACACGCAACTTGAACAAGGTCATCGATATCAACTACTATCCAATTGAGGAGGCTCGCAATAGTAATATGCGCCACCGTCCAATTGGTTTGGGTGTGCAAGGTTTGGCGGATGCCTTTATCCTCATGCGTCACCCATTTGATAGCCCCGAGGCTCGTCAGTTGAACAAAGATATCTTTGAGACCATCTACTTTGCGGCTTTGACCGAAAGTTGTGAACTGGCTAAAGAGCAAGGTGCTTACGAAAGCTACAAAGGCTCACCATCCAGCAAAGGGATACTGCAGTACGACATGTGGGGCGTGACACCATCTGATCGTTGGGATTGGGCAGGACTGAAGAAGAATATCAAGAAGAGTGGCTTGCGCAATAGCTTGCTAGTTGCACCAATGCCTACTGCTTCTACCTCTCAGATTCTGGGTAACAACGAATGTTTCGAACCTTACACCAGTAATATCTACAGCCGCCGGACCCTATCCGGTGAGTTTGTAATCGTGAACAAGCACCTCCTGCGTGACCTCAATCGCCTAGGCTTGTGGAACGATGATATGAAGCACCGTTTAATGGCCGCTAATGGATCTATCCAGGCCTTTGATGATATTCCACAAGAGCTAAAGGATCTGTACAAAACCGTATGGGAAATCAGCCAGCGCGTCATTATTGACATGGCTGCTGACCGTGGCGCATACATTTGCCAAAGTCAGAGTATGAACCTATTTGTACAAAATCCTACCTTTGGTAAGCTCTCTTCAATGCACTTCTACGCATGGGAGCAAGGGTTGAAGACAGGTATGTACTACTTACGAAGCAAAGCAGCTGTGAACCCCATCAAGTTTACGGTTAAAGCCGAAGCCCAAGCCGCAGTCAAAGCGAAGGCGGCCGTAACTGCTACCGGCGGCGTGAACGAAATCACTGCCGCGGATGAAGGCCAAGCATGTAACCTGGACGATCCGGATTGTTTGATGTGCAGCGGATAGGCTGTCATAAGCCCGTGTAAGAAGGGGAGTGAACAAACGATGAGTTCCCGTAAATTAAACCCTACCAGATCACAGGCACTTGCTAATTATGAAGAGAGTGAGCAGTCTTCCGCAAGGAAGGCTGCTTTTTTGTTGGAGTGCATGTTATGCTTTCACCGAACCTTTTCGTTAGCAATAAGTTGAATACCTGACTTTGTCACTTATCTCCTAAGTATTGCTCCATGAAAGCACTCGTCTATCTCTTTCGTGCCATCGGTATTATAGCTGCTTTATGTCTCTTCTTCCTAGGGTTAGCGGTCCTATTTTATACACTAGTAGAGGGATTCCATGTTTTTGAATCCATCCTGGGTTTCACTACCGTTGAAGGTCGTGTCATCTACAATGCGATGGGCATCTTGGATCTGATCCTGCTCAGCTTTAGCATTTTTATCGCCGCCATCGGTATATACGAGCTGTTTGTCAACCCTATTGAACATCTTCCGGCTTGGTTGCAGGTAGATGATCTGGATGCGCTCAAGGGCATGCTTATCAAGATCATCGTTCCCGTAATGGGTATTTCCTTTCTGGGTCGTGTGGTGACCTGGGACGGCGAGCAGAACCTGCTTTCTTTTGGGGTAGCCATTGCAGCGGTCATGATAGCCCTCAGCTATTTCCTGAGCATCAAGAGTAAAAAGGAGTAGTAAACAATAAGATCGCGTTTTTATTGACCGAAATCTGGCAGCAGGGCATCATACCGTGCAGCTATCCGAAGATAGGGTGGGTCTATACCTTATATTAGTTCAAGATCTCATCAATTAACTTCCTTTC
>JBCBWU010000218.1:0-11703 GCA_039816955.1 Bacteroidota bacterium | reverse complement strand
CCTGGCGTGATTTTCCGCAAAAACTGGCTGAACAAACGAGCTGCAACTACCTGATTTATGACCGGCTGGGCCACGGTGCATCCGCTGCTCATCCGCAGGGCCAAATCCGGCAGCAGCGCTATTTAGAAGCGGAGGCAGATACCCTGATGGAGTTGTTGCAGCAACTTGAGATTTCCCAGCCGATTCTATTCGGCCATAGCGATGGCGCCTCTATTGCCTTGATTGCGGGAGCTAAATACAGTAGTGAGATTAGAGGACTACTGCTAGAAGCACCGCACATTTTTGTGGAGGAGCTTACCCTGGAAGGCGTCCGTCAAGCACGTGAAAATTACCCTGCGGGCATTCTCAAACAGATGCTCACCAAATACCATGGTACCAAGACCGACGATGTCTTCTACGCCTGGGCCGACACTTGGTTGAGTGAAAATTTTCGGGATTGGAATATAGAAGATCTGCTACCGCAAATTAGCTGCCCGTGTTTGCTTATGCAAGGAAAGCAGGATCAGTACGGTACTGTACGGCAGATCGATGGTATCGCCAATAATATTGCTGGTACGGTCCAGATAGAGATGCTAAAAAACGTTGGTCATGCACCGCATAAAGAAGCGCCTTCCTTAACTTTAGAACTAAGCGCCACTTTTGTGAAAAACATAAAATCAACTGAGGGTCTTCCATCATCCTCATCCTAAAATATGCAAGATGAAAAGCTATAGCTCGGGCACCAGTTCCATTCCCCTCCTTGGTATGACCATCGGTGAAAAATTTGATGCTATTGTTCGCCAGTATCCCCAAAACGAGGCGCTGATTGTAACCCATCAGCATATTCGTTGGACGTATCAAGAGTTGCAGCAAGAGGTAAATCTTTGCGCCAGAGCTTTAATGGCCTGTGGTCTAGAAAAAGGAGATCGTGTGGGTATTTGGGCACCTAATTGTGCAGAGTGGACGGTACTACAATTTGCTACCGCAAAAGCAGGGGTAGTACTGGTAAATATCAATCCATCTTACCGGAAACATGAAGTGCAATACGCGCTCAATCAGTCGGGCTGCAAGATGTTGGTACTGGCGAAAGCGTTTAAGACGTCCTACTACACCCAGATGATTGCGGACTTGGCGCCGGAGATCACTGAGCATGCTTTTGGTGAATTAACGTCGAAAGAACTACCTGATTTGCGCATGACGGTTGCCTTGTCAGATGAAGCACTTGAGGGTTTCTTATCATGGAAGGATTTTCTGACTAAAGCAACTGAGGTAGAAGAAGAAGCACTGAATGATCGGCAGGATTCACTTGCTTTTGATGACCCCATCAATATCCAATATACCAGTGGTACAACGGGTTACCCCAAAGGCGCCACTTTAAGCCATCACAACATCCTGAATAATGGCTATTTCGTGGCTAGAACCATGAATTTCTCCGATCAAGATCGGCTTATCATTCCTGTACCCTTGTACCATTGTTTTGGTATGGTGTTGGGCAATCTGGGGTGCGTTACCCACGGAGCTTGCATGATTTATCCCAGCGAAGGTTTTGAACCATTGGCTGTTTTGGAGGCAGTAGAACGGGAAAAAGCCACCGCCCTCTACGGTGTGCCCACCATGTTTATTGCCGAATTGGAGCACCCGAATTTTGCTCAGTTTGATTTGAGCAGCCTGCGTACGGGGATCATGGCTGGCTCGCCCTGCCCGATCGAAGTCATGAAGCAAGTACAGTCGGTCATGCACATGAGCGAGGTACAGATCGCCTATGGTATGACGGAAACCAGCCCCGTGAGTACGCAGACCCGGATGGGCACTTCTCTAGAAAAGCAAGTCAGTACCGTTGGGCAGGTATTACCGCATGTTGAAGTCAAAATTATTGATGAATCCACTGGGCAGGTGGTGCCGGTGGGCGTACCGGGTGAGCTCTGCACAAGGGGCTACAGTGTGATGCTAGGCTACTGGAACGATGAAGCCAAAACGCGAGAGGCCATTGACAGCGCCCGATGGATGCACACTGGCGATATAGCCGTGATGGACGACGAAGGTTTTATCAATATCGTGGGGCGGATCAAAGACATGATCATCAGAGGTGGAGAGAATATTTACCCGCGGGAGATCGAAGAATTTCTGTACAAACACCCCAAGGTGAGTGATGTACAAGTGATTGGCGTACCCAGCCAGAAATACGGAGAGGAAGTGATGGCCTGGGTCAAGGCCAAAGAAGGAAATGAAATCACTGCTGCCGAATTGACCGACTTCTGCGAGGGGGAGATCGCGTACTACAAAGTGCCCAAGTATTTCAAGTTTACTAACGATTTTCCCATGACCGTAACCGGTAAGATCAGGAAAGTAGAGATGCGCAAGATTAGTGTGGAAGAATTGGGTTTGTAGAAGCACCTATTCGGACATTAGAACGCCGGCTTGCCGGCCCTCCGAATATAACTTTAGGCAGAAGTGTTAAAAGACATTGATTAAGCACCGCATTAGAAAGCTTTTTAATTTTAAGAGTAAGTACTGCTTTTGGGAAACTCACAGTAGCATGCTTATGGATTAAACCATCTAAACGCGCACAGATTATGGCCGCAAGAATACTTAGCCAACAAATGAGATTATTGTACCTCATACTTTCCGCTTTCGTCCTCTGCCTGTGGACTTGTGGTCAGGGAGATGATGAAGCACCCCTACCTCCACCTCCGGAACCAGAGATAATTGTCGATTGTGTGGAAATTGGAGATGATTCCAAATTAGTACCCAATAATACTGGAGTAGTGTGGTTTGAGCCACGGGTCTACACTGCCGACTTAAACGAAGATGGCCAAATAGATCTGAAAATTGAATACGACCTACTCAATGCCGTTTCCGGAGCCTGGAGAGAGGAGTTGGAGTTTTTCGATATTGATCCCCGGGTGAGAATTTTAGGATCCGTTACCAGGGATACCATAATCAGTTTCTACCGAGAGAACTGTTACCATCAGATCAATGTAGAAGACTATGTTCCCGAGGCAATCGACTCCTTGGTTACCGAAGAGGTGTTCGATTATTTGGAGGTAGAACGGTTAAATATTGGAGACAGGGTTTGTGTTGAAGATATACCGGATAGTTATTCAAACGGCATCGTCATAAAATCATACAGCAGACCTCAAGACCAGTATGTCTGTGGAGTCATAAGATATAAATTAGGAAATTGGGAAAACTTTGACAGCGAAGGGTACATCGCTTTCTTGATTGAAGCAAACCCTCATGACTATATAGGGTACATGAAGATCCAAAATAACTATGGCGTTCACGTAACAGAGATTCGATATCAAAGAGCCCACTAGGATTATTTTTGTACAATCAAAATACACTTTAGTCCTGCGGTCAGGCTTATTCCTCAGTCCGTGACTTGGACTGATGTAAATTGTACCCAATGAAAAAGAATATTGTATTTATTGCCACCAGCCTAGACGGATACATCGCGGGGAAAAATGGAGAAATAGAGTGGCTCCATTCTATCCCCAATCCTGAGAATAATGACATGGGGTACAATGCGCTCATGGAGGAAATTGACGCCATCGTCATGGGGCGCACCACTTTTGAAACGGTACTTGGTTTTGGCATTGATTGGCCATATAGCAAGCACGTCATTGTACTGAGTAACTCCTTGAAAACGGTGCCGGAAAACTTGAAGGGAAAGGTGAGCTTGGCCGGCGGAAACCCCAAGCAGGTATTGGAGGGCATCCATGCTATGGGTTACCACAAACTCTATATCGATGGCGGCACTACCATCCAGCACTTTCTAAAGGCAGATTTGATCGATGAATTACGAATTACTACCATTCCCATTCTTTTGGGCGGTGGCTTTCCATTGTTTGGTGACTTAAGCGCACCCTTGAAATGGGAACACCTTGATACCCAAGTGTTTTTGGGCCAGATTGTACAGCGCCATTACCGGCGGAAGAGGAAGTAGTAGCAGCCTACCCGAATGGAGGGGATTAAAATGTAGCCTACACCAAACTTGATTTCCGCTACATCTTCGATCAAAAAAATCTGATGATCGTAAAAATCACCCCTCTAAAATTGTTAACTGTTATCCTTTTGCTTGTTGCTCAAATGAGCTACGGGCAGCAACATTTACGCTCTGCCGATAGCTTGCGAAACGAAGGCTATCTAATGCCCGCCTTGCTGCAATACGCGCAAGCCATGTAGCAAGGACCTACCCAGGAGCTGTTCTACAAAGTAGCCTCTACCACTGCTTTGCTCTGGACAGCTGAGATAAGAGACACTTCCTTCTATTTCTTGAATATTGCTTTGAGCCAGGACTCAACACTAGAAGCCTTGTACGATCCTGATTTCCTCAGCCTTATTGACGACCCGCGCTGGGCGCAAATTGAGGATGCCCAAATCCATAAGTACGAAGCCCAGAATGGCTCCATCAAAAATGAACCCTTTGCTCGACAGCTGTTCAAGATGATTATCCGAGATCAAGGCTTTATGTATGCGGGCAACCTCGAACGCGAGAGGTACATCAACAACGGTGGCTACTTTGATTCGCCATCCATATTTCCAGTCCTGGCTATCGAGGAAAGGAATAAAATGGCAAATGAAGCTTTGCTGATTCAATTACTCGACGAGTACGGCTGGCCCACTAGTAGTGAAGTCACCGAGTTTGCGGCCGCTGGTGCTGCTCTGATCATCAATCACTCCAATTTTGGCTTGCGACAAAAGTACTTTCCGGTGCTGGAGGAAGCCTTTCAGCGTGGCGAGGCGCAACCTTTGCGTTACGCCAGAATGAAGGATCGTCTACTGGTAGAGCAGGGAAAAGAACAACTCTACGGGACACAGATTAAATTTGAAAACCTGCAACGTGAACCTTACCCTATCGAAGCGCCGGCATTGGTCGATCAGCGCAGAAAGGCTATTGGGCTGGGGCCACTTAGTCCCTACCTGAAAGAGCGTTTTGGTATTGAATGGCAGGTGCCGCAGAAAGACTAGTTCTAAAATTTCAAATTCACTGAAAATTTTCCTGTTAATAGGGAAGTTAAGGGACAGGTGCTTAAATTGGACCAGCCCCTTATTCTGTGCGCTTCCATAACTATTAATCAAAGCTGTTGAAATGAAGAATGAGATGATGATCAGTAGTCGAATAGCTTATCATCATAGGAGTAATCGGGATAGCCTCCTAGTAATCCTGCTGATGCTCTTTTCTGTTCAATTGGCCAACGCCCAGCGGGACAGTATACAAGTTGCTCATCTCATAAATGAAGTAAATGGGCGTTTCATCTACCCCATCGCCAAAGGGGTACTCTTGCACCCAGACTACGCTTACCCCTATAAGCATGAACACTTGGTCAGGGATGTTACAATGGTGGATGGCATGGCGGTACAGCGCCTATTTTCCTTCCGGCAAGACAGCTTTCTCTATAGCGTGGTGGATAATCAAACGATTGTGCAGCAAGCTGGAAATAAACGCGATTCAAGAACCTATCACTACCACAAAGATGGCCGTCTGGAGCGCGTACTAGAGGGAGACCGTGTTGATGATCTGTATTTGTACGATGAAGATGGAGCCTTCATTCAGCGCGGAACTGGAGGAAAGCTTCGGCGCGCCACAAAGCTTGGCGATACCTTTGAGTGGATGAATGTCGGTCAAAATCAATTGGATTATATTTTGGCCTATGATACGCTAGGTCGAACGATTTATTTCAAGGCACTACGACTACTCTCTATCCCCAGGTTGGACTACCGACTGGAAGAATACGATTGGGACGGCGACCGGATTGTAGGGCAACGCATTATCGAAAACTACCAGGGAGGAAAAGCCGATACCACTCTGGTTGAATTCATATATGATGACCAGGGATTGCTTTCTATGGGTAGGAGCAGAAAAAGCGACGACTCATCCTGGTCTACCGACGACTATGATACCGAAATACAGTTTGAACCAACGGGCTTGGTCCGGATATCAATATCGCGTAGCAATCAAACCTTACTAGCCGTCACCTTTGATGAGTACGATAACTGGGTGGAGGTTACCCGACCCAACATCACACTACGTCGGCAAATCAGCTACCGCGAACGGGCAAGACGGCGGTAGGATGGCTTAATGCTATTCGTTTCGCGGAATTTATTGCGGCGTGGAAGTTGAAGGCAGAATGCTTGACTTTGATGTTTAATTCGTCCCATTTATGGTTTCGCGGAATTCATTCCGCAGTGGGAATTGCAAGCGGAATGCATTCCACGAAACCATATGAGATGTCTACTTTCACAACACCTCACCGCAACAAATTCACTTCCCCATTCAATTTGCGAACACTTCCGTCCACTAGCTCAACTTCTGCTTGCCACAGGTAGGCGCTTTGTAGCGCTGGTTTCCCGTTGATACGACCGTTCCAAAATTCACGAGGATCAGCAGGGTCTAGAGGGCCATTCGAAAACACCAAGCTCCCCCAACGGTCATATACTTCTACCTTCCTGATCGCAGATACTAGGCAACTTGGAAACAGCTGGAAATAATCATTCACGCCATCTTGGTTGGGGCTGAAAGCAGTGGGGACGTAGATGAGATCATCTGAATCAAACGCAATCAATACGGTAGTGCTATCTGTACACAGCGTATCATTGATCACATTCAATTGATAAGAAGGCAGGAATGGAGGAATGATTTCGGGATTGGGACAATCATCACAGCTCAGACCCTCGGAGGGAGCCCAGCTGTATGCCACATCAGCATCGCCGTTAATTTTAGGTTGCAAAATAACGGGCTCACAGAAATCTGCTTCCAGTACTTGGGGCAGTTCAATTGTTGGACTAGGCAAGATGGAAATGTCGGCAATAGCGGTATCCTGGCAGGTGCCATTATTGACGATGACCTGGTACGAGCCTCCATCTGCAGGAGTCATTGATGCTATCTCGAATAACTGAGCGGTATCCAATGCGCTGTTGGGGCCAGACCACTGGTAGGATAAAGTGTCGCCCTCACCTTCGGCTAGCAACTGCATTTGCTCCCGTTCGCAATAATCCAGTTCTCCCGCAATAGCGGCATTGATGGCTGGTTCTACCCTTACTTCCTCTTCCCTTATTTGCTCGCAAGCACCGTAGGTGGAGGTCAATTCGTAGGTGCCACTAAATGCCGGCCCTACCGAATCCCAGTTCATTTCCAGGCCAGGGACGATGTACAAGGGGCCCAGCCATACGGCATCTCCTCCGGGCGTTAAAGTGGCTTTCATACGCAGATCCTGTCCTTCACAAAGTGGACTATTGCTTTCTATCGACACCTGTAGCTGCTCGTTTGGCGGCTCAATCATGATGGTGGTATCTTTCCACTCGTAGCTACATCTTACACCTTGCGGCCGGAGTGCGTCCAGGCGATAGTTGCCTGCGGGGAGGCTATCTAATTCGAAGGTATTATTGCCGTCTACAGTAATTTCCCGCTCGGTGCGTATCCAGTCATCATTTATGAGGGTTACCTGGTAGGTGATCCCGGGCAGAAATTGGGAAGAAGTGAGGATCACGTGCCCATCATTATTACTCAAACAATCAGTAGGTGGGGTGATATCCAAAACCACATTTTCTAGAAAGATCGCATCTGCCGCAAAAATGGCGGGATCATTTTGATTAGAAGTATTGGGATCATCCGAGACCATCTCACCGTCAAAGAGGGAGGGGAGATTACGCAACCAAACCTGACTACCGAGGTTTCCTACCGGAATGTCAATGATCTCAGCCTCAATAGTCATTTCCACAACACTGCGTGGTGGTATCTGTAGATTGTTGATCGTTAAAAACCGGGTCCCTAGTCCGGTAGCAGGATCAATGTTACCAACGAAGCTATTGCTAATTCCAGTGATTAGCATTCCTTCGGGAATAGTATCCGTAAGAACGACGTCCGTTAGGTTTTCAAAAGAACGATTGTTAATGGTGAGGGAATAAGTTACCTCTGCGTCAGTGCAAGTGGCCACGAGGGGCTCAACGAAATAATTGGCGCTTAGGCTATAGGGGCAGGAGCAGCCATCTGTAGCTGGTGCGCTAGGGCCACCTGATCCTTGTGTACTGGCCGTTGCCGTTTGCGGGTTGATACCTACCAGGCGGTTCTCCCAAGAATTAAACCCGCCAAATTGTGCGCCATAACCGTAGAGTACACCAAAATCATTGAAGAAGAGACTCCCCATACGTGTCAGGTTGACGTTGCCCGTTAGCGGGCCAATGGGCGTAACCATGCCCAGACTGGGAGAATCAAAATCCAAGTTGATTTGCAGTAAGTGACCTTGGGTAGCCAGGGGTAGAATATCCGGATTAAAATTGCCAGTCGCCTGATAAGCGTAGGCAACCGTAGGATTATTAGGATCTATCGCAAAGTCATCGATACGGGTATTGAATGGTTCATCGTTTACGGAACTGGGATCCCAGTAAAGATCGATGCGGTCTTCTAGTACCAGATCATTCAGGACACTAAAAACCAGGATCTGATCCAGCCCATTATCGTGGCAGAGATAGCGGCCATCCACGGTGCAGTCGCCAGCATAGATTTCGGGCTGATCAACACCTGGGACGGGGCCGAGGGTTTCAAACGTATTGTCAGATCGCAGTCGCACGATGGTGTTGGTGCCTTCCCGTACCGCATAGATGTAGTTGTCTTTTGGGTTGAATCCTAGTGCGTCAAAGCCCTCTCCAAGGTAGAATGCAGTTGGTGTATAGGAGACGATAAAGAAAGGCGCAAAACCAATGGTATGGATTTGCATGAAGTTCGGATTGTTGATACCCAGGATGGGCTGCCCGGTACAGCGAAAAGTTTGACTCCACAGGGTGCTACACAGACCAACACCAAGCAAGAGAACCAGTACGGCGCGCAGTTTAATCGTCATCTTTTGGGTGATTACTGTAGTAATATAAGCAATGAACTGCTGTTTGAAGCAGCGAGGCTATGACTATACTGCACTTAGCAGTAAACAGCAAATATGGCTAGCCTAATGTCTGAGTTGATGATTAAAACGGCGTAAAAGTGTTCGAGAAATAGGGAGGTGTCGAAAGCGGATAAAACAGCATAGGTAAGTTAACCATTTTTTGCTATCCTAACAGCATAATTACAAGCGAAGAGCGCGCAAAGTTCTTAGCCTTGCAAAAACATCTTTTTTACCTCCTCTTTTTTCAAGCGGGCCACTGGAATCCGGGCCTGGTCTACCATTTGAAAATAACCACCCTCTGATTTTACGTATTTGCTGATATGACGGATCTGAATGAGGTGCGATTGATGCGGCCGGTAAAAGCGTTGGTCTTGTAGTAGCTTTTCGTAGTGGCCAAGGTTTCCCGAAAGGAGGAGCGGTGGTTCATTGAGCCGGAATACCCGGGTATAATTGGCTTCTGCTTCGAGGCGGATAATATCACTGACTCGTACAAAAATGACTGCTTCCTTGGTGGAGAGTGCAATGCGCTTTTCCTCGGAATGACTCAAATTGTAAGAAAGCACATCCAGTTGCTCCTGCTGGCCTCTGGATGCTTCTAACTTTTTCATGGCTGCTTTCAGCTCCTGAGGATTCACGGGCTTTAGCAAATAATCGAAGGCACTGTACTTGATGGCTTGCAGCGCGTAGGCATCAAAGGCGGTGACAAAAATGATTTTAAAATCAACGGTTTGAACTTGATTAAGTAGATCGAAACCGGTCTCACCGGGCATCTCTACGTCTAGGAATAACACGTCTACTTGCTTAGCACCCAAGTGGGCCAGTGCTTCCGCTACCGTTCCCGCAGTAGCCACCTGATTGATTTGTGGACAATGAGCAGCAATCATTGCACCGAGCAACTCACGATTGGCCGGTTCATCGTCCACAATTAGTGCGCTATACTTTTTCATTCTCTTGGTAGGCTTATGCGTACACAAACGCCATTTTGGTCTTTTCTTTCTCCCACTTCAATCAAAACAGCTTGACCGTATAATTGATTTAAGGGTTGAACGCGGTCTTTACTTAATTGTAAACCGGCTGATCCCTGCTTCGGCTCCGACATCCCTGGCCCATTATCCTTTACTTCAATAATTAATGCGGCCTTCGTTGTTTGAATATCTACGTTTATTAAGCCATCCTTGCGTCCGGCAACACCGTGCTTGACCGCATTTTCAACGTAGGGCTGCAACAGCATTACG
Source organism: Bacteroidota bacterium (assembly GCA_039816955.1). GTDB lineage: Bacteria > Bacteroidota > Bacteroidia > Chitinophagales > Saprospiraceae > Lewinella. The sequence continues at coordinate 1,610 of JBCBWU010000218.1, read as the reverse complement.
GGAGTTAAGGTAGCTAAATTAACACCCTCACTAATGTTGATCTTATAATCAAAGCTAAACCGCAAGCTTTCCAGGTTTAAGTAGAGTTCTACCAAATCTAACTCGCTCCGCAATTCGTGGAAGGTATGCTCTGAGGCTGATAGCACATTCCTGAGCAGCCGGGAAAGCTTAGTGAGATAGTTGAGGGCGGCATCGTTGTTTTGCTTGACCACCAGGTTTTGAATGGAACTGAGGGCGTTAAATAAGAAATGAGGGTTAAGTTGTGCTCGGATAGCCTTCAACTCCGCTTCGGATAACTGTTGCTTCCACTGGAGTTCAAGTTCACGCTTACGTTGCCGCCGGCGATAGATCAAGAACAGCAATCCTGCCACCAGAACGGTTGCGAAAAAGGTGACGGCAATAAGCGCCGGTACATTATGCCACCAAGGAGCTATAATGGTAAAGGAGTAGCTCAGGTTCCTGTCCTCCGAGGCACCGGCAAATGGCTTTACCACGAACTCGTAGTCGCCGGGAGGTAAGTCATTGTACAGAAAGAGCTCGAATGGCTTACTATCGTCGTAGGGGATGGCTTCTTCATGGTAGCCTTTGAGCTGAATAAGGGCATCTTCAGTGATGTTGTCTACCACAAAAAAGAGGCCATTTTCACCGTAGGGAAGTTGCGGATGGATGGGCAGACCTCTAGCGTCAAATTCCGCTAGATATTCCTTTTGACGCCAGTCATACTGCGAGCTATCAGGATATGCTTCAAAAGCATTTTGGAACTGGAAGGACAGGTAATTGGCAAAATAGTCTGCTGGATAGAGGTCTAGCAGCTTAAGCTCCGCATAATCAATTTGCCAGCTAAAATGCAGCGTGTCAGCATTAGCGTCATCGATATAGGAGTAGGTGCTTTTACTTCCGGGATAACCCAATGAGTAGGGATCCTTCGACCACTCATTCATGTACCGAGGCCCACGAGTATGAACCAGAAAATTCTTGTCTGCTATTGCTGGCCCACGCTTGATAAAAATGGCGCTATTGATAGGAATGACGAGATTGATCGGATTATTGGTTTCAGGATCGAATCCATCACATAGGCTATCAATGGGTATTTCGGCACCATTGTACCGCACTTCGATTTCTAGCGTGATATCGCCCTTTTGAATAAGATGCTGGGCGTGCGATGGTAGAACGATCAACAAGCAGAGTAAAGTCAGCACCATCTTGGATGGCAGGTAGGAGATCGCCTGCCTACTCAGACGTTTCACCCGAAACCTAAAGGGGAGTACTTTGCTAATTGGGGTTTTCAATAGATTTTGTTCGTTACGTATGATGCACATAATGCTAACTTTTCTCCAAAGTTGGAGGAATAAGTCCTGGTCTTATGCGGCTAATGTAGGTGTGGACAAGTTGGGTGTATATCTGGTAATAAAGTGAATGAAATATAGGTAATCTCTGTAGAGCGCATTGCTCAATCTTGGTTTATTTTGACTATCATGTGCTATTATCAATATCCGCTCTGACTACCATTGATTGAACTGATTTAAAGTATTAGTCTGCAGATGAGGTCAATGGATTGTTTTTACTGACAAGTCGCTTTTCGAGGAGCATACTTGGAAAGTACGGGACGA
>JBCBWU010000217.1:0-11774 GCA_039816955.1 Bacteroidota bacterium | reverse complement strand
AGGAAACGCTGACCCGTTGAATCACAAAGGTGGCCATCTCTGAGAGCTCAGTTCTCATGACCGTCAAGACAAACAATCGACACGATTCACTAGCAAAACTCGATCAGGCTAGTCTGCACCTTGCAGTCATTGCATTGCCCAGCCTTATCTCTAGTACACCTCCATTTCCAGCATGTCGTATTTGGTACCGAGCGACTCGATATCTACATCACCCTCCTTTAAATGACGGTCGAAAAAGGATCTGGTAAGCTCACGCGTAATTTCAATAGCTAAGCCAGGATCAATTTCCCCAGCTTGACTCAAAGCTTGCAGCGGTACCATAAATGGGACATCCATGAAGTTGCTGTGGCCCGACTGTAGGATTTTACCTTCATAGAAAACAGATTGGCTTTTATTTACGTAGGCATGCTGGTTCAAATCTTCGTGATCAGCGGGCCAGTCAGCGGAGAGGAACAAAAAGGGTTGCTGGAAGGAAGTATCCACGATGCGCCCCCATTGAACACCATCCAGATTAGCGCCGGCTTTAATTCGTTCATCGCTTAACAAGGCCTCCCCCGCCGAGCCACCACCACGGGAGTGACCAAAGACACCGATACGCGCTAAGTCTAATTTGCCCTCGAACTGCCCCGTAGCATTCCACTGCTCCAACTCATTGACAATGTCCACAATATCTGCTGCCCAGCGCTCTTCCATACCACGGACAAAGTAATTGAGCAGTCCATTGCGTACAACAGGATGCCGCTCTTCAAACGAAGCTCCATTTTTGAATACCTCCACCACCGGCTCCATGAGATGCCAGGTATTCGATTCAATTTTGCTGGCGTACTCGTAATCAAAGTAGGCTTCTGATCCGTCCAGAAAAGTCGTTCCGGTACTCTCGTAGGTATGATTGAGGGCAAAGATCACGTAGCCATGGCTGACCAAGTCTGATAAAAGTGAGTAGTAGCTATTAGCTTTTGAATTATAACCATGGGAAAAGATGAGCACCGGGAATTGCTCATCTGCGATGGGAATATCTCGATAAACATTGGTTGCTACCTTATCCAAATAATTCAACATGGAGGGCTGCAAACCGTACTTTGTTGCAAAACCATTGCGCCCAGCCACATCCACATAGGCGTCCATTTCTCCACTGGTTTCCTTTGCTGGATACCATACTTTAATCATGAAATTTCGGGTGTCCGTCTCGTCGGCTGTAATCACTTCTTCTCTATCTAACTCTAGTAAAACATCAGTAGTACCTACCGTAAATTGGCCCGTGGTGGCGGGTAATTCAAAAACCGGGAGAAGAGACGGGAGCACAATTGCCAATACCAACAAAAGTACCAAACCTAAACCTTTAAATACCTTGAGCAAGGTGGAAGATCCCTGCCTCGGCTCTCGAATAGCTGCTATCATTGCAATGAGCCAAATGAGGTAAGCTGGAATCATTTGCCAACGCGCACCTTCGAGCGCGAGATGGCCAACAAGCATTGCTGCTAACAGGCCAATAACATAAGTCTTGTTGATTATTTTTCCGGTGAAGAGTTGAAATACGAGATAGGTAGATGATGCTATCAAAAGCAGCAATTCCAGATTTTGCATGTACTTTTTATTGGATTAATGACAGCAAGCGTGGCACTGAGAAGGACTAACTAAGCATTCAGTTATCAACTTGCCGCTTAGTTGATGACACTACTTCGCTTTCTGGTGTGTTACTGCTTTATTTTCTTGCACTTGAACGCGGAAAAAAATTCCCGCTAGCGAAAGAATAAATAGAGTAAGTAGGCAATAGCCAGCACTCGGACTATGATACTAAACCAGGAATATTTAAGCTTCCCCGTTTCTATCGTTAACGGAAGGACATTCTGACCGTCCCACGCTGGATTACGTTGCATCCCAAATTGAAAGTGTAACTGTTCCTTCGTCTTGATTTGCAACACCTGCCCTGCTCCCCAGAAGCTATCAAAAAAAACAAGCGTCGCCTTCTCGATATCGTCCAGCTTGATCAACCAATCACCACAAACAATATTTTTATTGGTCAAGATAAGCACCGCGCGCTTTGAGACCACCCAATTGGCGCCTCGCTTAATTTCTCCATCGCCTTTTACGCGGGTTCCTTTGCATGCGTCGGCGGCTAGGACCGTTTCTCCTGGATATTTAGCCTCATATTTCCTGCGTACTCGGTTTGTTCCGTAAATGAAATCGGTAATTTGTTTCTGGAGCTGCATACCCTACGACTTTAATGTGTTACACTTATTCTGTTCCCGGTATTCTATCTAACTAGGAGCAAACACCGACTCTCACTTTCCAATCTACCTTAATAACCAGCTTTCGCGATAGCTTGGGACAACATAGATGTAGCATGCGTTCCATTTCACTGGGCTTTAAGCCTTCGTGTAGAAAAAGCTCTTGTGGAATCGGCAGATCCGCCAGGTCATTCATCACATCCAGATTGCGAATTCCGTAAGTACGTAAAGTCAATTCAATAGTGTTCGCTGCGATTTGCGTTTGACGCACAATGTAACTCATCGCCCCTACCAGGTTGCCATCACGGACTGGGTTGAGGTGAGCCGTTTGCAGTAATTCTTCCCAGTAAACCGCCCCCAGTTCTGCTTTTACAATACTACAAACAACGGGTAAAATTACACCACCACTCATCGCTACTTTATCGAAGCGAAGATGATTGAGGTGTAAAGGATGGACATTGCGAAAGAAATGACAATACAAGCTGCTCTGCGATAAATCCAGCATACTGGTAATATCGTGCCGAATTAAACGGACATCCCGCAATTGATCGGCTAGCAGGGTATTTTCCGAAGAAGGGATCGCTAAAATTTGCTGTTCAATGGCCAGTTGTTCTTCGCTTAGGGACGCCTCTAAAAAGCGTTCTGGAATCGGTGCAGTAGTAGCCGGAATTTCAAAGGCATCAAAGAGCGATCTCCGTCTCATTTGTAAGACTAAGGCTTCATCTTGATTGCTGATATTGATCTTGCTTTCCACGATGACGTATGCCCCGTTGGAACTGAGCGTCATATGCGTGATACACATTTCCACCGCGAAGGTATCTCCACTGTAGGCCGGCCTAATCTGACGACCGTCCAGCACCCCCAAGTGGTACTTGCTATAGCTCGAAAAACAATCCACCACCTGTGCAATGCCGTAATGAATCATCGCCTGGTAAGGAATAGGGCGTTTATTGAAACCAAGCTTTCGGGTAAAGACAGCATCGTTTTCTATTCGTTGGCAGTTGTAACTCAAGCTCTTCCACTGGCTCACCCAAGCTTCATCAATAGTCATGTGATTTTTGGGTGCCAACACCTGCCCCACATGAAAACGAACTCCCGCTTGCTTTTGCAAGGTACTAGCTGTTAAGGTGTGAAAGGTCTCTTGAACCGTAGTGCTAATCCGGCGCTTGAGATCATGCTCCATGTTTTTGATAAAAGGAGGGGCCAGCAGTTCACCACTAGGGTGAATGTACATTCCCTCCCCATTTCGGTGGTAGTCCGCTACCATGGTATTAAGTCGCTGATGCTCGCTTGCACTAATGCCAAAGACTTCATTTACAATGGCAAGATGGCGTTCGTGGAGAACATATTTGGCGTCAAAGCCTTGGGCTCTTCCCCAGTGTGCTTCCTTGCGGCAGTCCTCATAATCCTCTACATCAGTGCAGGGTGCATCGATCGCCGGTAGTCCCAAAGACTTGGCGGCCCACGCCACTTGGGTACGGGCAAATCGTTTATTGCTTTCGTTGATCACCGACTGGGTATCCGCCGCCAGGTCAGCGTGTCCCCAGGAAAATGCACAGATCCGTGTTGAAGCGCTAGCAATGGCCCTCGCCTCCAGAATAGCTGATGCCGTTTCGACAATTGGAATCAATTTAAAATGGCCTACCGGAAGCTGATTTCGCTTTTCTACCTCCTCCATCCTTTTCTCGATATAGTGGATATCCTCTGGGCTACGGAGCATGGGTAAGAGGAAGCCAGCTATTGTAGTAGTGTAGGACAGTGACAAGTCCTTCTCAAACGCTACCTCATCGCGGTGGCTGTTGATCCGAATAAAAACAGGTTTATTGAAAGAGGATTCATCCTGCATAAACTGCTGAATATTGGCTCGTCCTACTTCTTTTTTATCAGGCGGGCAGCTATCCTCCAAGTCCAACACAAACCAATCGGCCTGCGCGTAATGGTATATTTTATCAAATGAGATGGCCTTGTAGCTAAGCAAAAACATGACTGAACGCGGTGGCTTGGCAAAAGCAGCATATTCGAATGGTCCACCAGTATCCTTGAGCATTCCCAACTGGACTGCCCGATGCTTAATCTGATTGGCATAAAGTCCCACACGGAGGACTTGCTGGGTGGTAAGATCCAGAATAGTGGAGTGGGGCGGCTCAAAGGGGCGTTGGGTTTTCGCTATAAAAGCATCACCGTCAATAACGTAATCCACCGCATCCAACATCTCCTGGGGCGCCTGCGCAATTTTTTGAATAATAGATTGCCCCGACGGGTTGGCACTGGTAATCATTAACAACATATCCTGCTCGTAGCAGTATTCCGCTAGTTCCACAATCGGTTTACCGGCATTAAAAAAGCAGCCTATTTTACCTTCTTTACTGGCTAGCGTTGGGAGCTTCTTGAAGAGTGGATGTTCCGTATCCGCGTAGTCGATCACTCCCATCGGATATTTAATCATGCACATCGCAGTGCGAAAATGGGAACGGCACAACTCCTTGTAAATGTCAGGTGTAGCAGCTAGTCCGATGGTCTTTACTTCGGGCCGTTGCTTGATTTCAAAGATCTTCTCCACACCTGTGGCAGTGGCCCCCATCAGTAAGTAGCCCGTTACCGCAGGAATCATTAAGACTCCGTCGTTTCGTAAGATTTGTGCAAGTTGTTCGGTAGTAATAGGTGGTTCTGGGTTCATGGTTTATTGAGCAGCTAGATCTAGTATTATTTTGCCTTTAATTGTTCTTGACTCCAAGGCCTGAAAAGCGCGCGGCAAATCGTGAAACGGGTACACCGCGTCTACGTGGACTTTAATCTTTCCGTCTTCGTACCACTGCAGTATCTGGTGAATGTTACTACGGTTTTGTGGTGGAAACTTCCGCGCGAAGGTGGACCAAAAAACCCCCATAATCTGAGCGGTCTTGAGCAATGGCAGATTCAGTGGCACGCGTGCGATTTGCCCAGCCGTAAAGCCCAGCACCATGTAGCGCCCGCCGTAGGCAATGGCTCTTAGAGCCGGCTCAGAATATTGAGAACCTACGGGATCGCAGACCACATCTACTCCATTACCATCAGTGAGTCGCTTTAGCTCTTGTTTAAGATTTACATTCGTATAATCTACTACCACATCAGCTCCGTGTTGTAAACAAAACGCACGCTTTTCTGGTGTAGAGGCACAGGCAATTACCTTTGCCCCCATCATTTTAGCTACTTGAATAGTGGCTAAACCTACTCCACCCGCAGCGCCCAGAATAACCACGGTTTCACCCGCCTTTAATTGAGCTCTATCCTTCAAGCAGTGAATTGCGGTACCAAAAACGCAAGGCAGCACCGCCGCCTCTTGCATAGACATGCTGGCAGGAACCTTATAGACGTTCTGAGCGGGTACGCAAACCCTACTCTTGCTACAGCCCCAAACCATCCCTCCGGCAAAGACCCGATCACCAATGCTGAATCCTTCGACCTCTGCCCCCACTGCCATAATCTCCCCACTCATTTCACCGCAAGGAGAAAAGGGTAAGCTTGGGCGGTATTGATCCTTACCTTGAATAACCAGTAAATCTGGAAAATTCAGGCCTACATAATGAACTTTAACTTGGACTTCGTGGGCCTGAGGCGACACTGCTTTGAGTGCTTGATAGTGAAGGCTGTCTGCCTTACCATATTCTTTACATATCCATTCCATAGCCCGATAAAAGTAAAAATTAGTGTCTGAAATCCGGGCATAATGCTGATTGGAAGAATAGTAGTAAATACGAAAAGCAAGGCTGCACTTTGCTAAGTAGCTGCACTCGACTTCTCCTGCAACTTATCAATCTCCTTGTTAAAGGAAATGACCAAATTTTCCGACATGGCCTGCGCTACCTCATCGTAATCCCTTTGTGCTGCCTCCGTGATTTCACCCGTCATTTCCAGTTGGTAGCAGAGGCGGTTGAAGTGACCGAAGAATTGAATAAATGGTAGGTCATCAGCAATGAGAAAATCAATCTCTTTTTCTTCCACATTCTGGTATGAATTGTCCTGAGCATACTTGCCCATGATACTCAACATGGCCAGTTCTACTTCCTGATCTTTCCCCGGAGTAACCAGTCGCTGGTAGCGTTTTCGATCGGTAAAGAATAGGCCAGTTCTGGAGGGTACAGTGGTGGCTAAGAAGATGCCTATGATAATTTTATTCTTAAGGTTGGACAAAGAATAGAACAGGACTCACCTGCTCAATACACGCTAAACCGATGCCCTAAGTGTCAACACATTGCTAAGACGCCCTATGCGAGACAATGCAGCAACTGCAAGTTCACTTGGCATGACACCATTGCCGGGGAGTTTTTACTGGACGGTATCTTTAGGTTAAGCCAACGCCCCTATTTATGGATTGTAGGCGATGTAAAGAAGGGTAGAATAAGGAGTGGTGATTTAATTGATTTCACCGCTTTCCAATTACCGTTTCTAGCAACAATCCGAAAGATAGAATACGCCCTAAAATCCGTTGACGATATCAGGGTGGATTTACCTACATTCGGCATTGAGGTTAGTGAGGCGGAAGAGGCCCTAATTCGCCAGTATGTGAGAAAATCGGCGAAAAGGATTGTGGTGCTGCATGGTGGTTAGGCGCTTAAACTTGCCCTTACGGATGAGAATATCTTTAGGGTTGAGACCTGTATACGCTACCTTAACCAACACTTCACCGGCTGCTGGCGTCGGTGATTCAACATCGACCAGTTTGATGGTATCCAGATCACCGTATTGCTCGAAGATTGCTTTTTTCATATTGTTTTGCGGGAGTTATTACGGCGGGATCAAGCCCGCGGAACCAAGGAGGGTTGGAAAATTTGGGCATTACGTTAATGGCATCAGCCCATTTCTCGATAGCTGTCCAGTAGCCAGCCATTAAGGTCTACCGTTTTTTCTGCTAACTCCTTACCAAAAGGAGTCAAGCGGTACTCAACCCTTGGGGGGACCTCAGCGAACACTTTTCTTTCAATAATTAGATTTCGTTCCAGCTTCTTAAGCGTAACGGATAACATCCGGGCAGATACTCCACGAATGTTGGTTTTCAATTCCCCAAACCGCAGCGTCTCATAATAGGCTAGATTGTAAATGGCAAAGAGGCTCCATTTATCTAATAGCACGGCCATGACATCTTTCGTAATGCAAACACCACGTTCCCTGCGGTTTTGCATGGAGCGATTGAAGAATACTTCAACTTTATTTTTGAGGCTAAGCTCCTGATTATCAGCTTTAGTTACTTTCATGTTACTAAGCTAAGTACTTGTAACACATTGATTATCAGACCAATGATAAGTACCTTTACAGTGGTTATCAAAAGTAACTATTATAATTTAAACTGGCAAATAGCATGGAAACACCCACCAAAGTACAACTCGTTGAAGACCTTAAAAACAGTTTTCAAGAAGCCATTAACTGGATAAACACACAGAAGGAAGCCGACTTTAACGCCGAGCTCGTACCTGGCAAATGGACGATTGCCGGACACCTTTATCACCTGATAAAAAGTACCAAATCAGTAAGTAAAGGGATGATGATGCCCAAGATGGGATTAAGCACCATGTTTGGTAAAAACAACCGAGCAGAACGCACTTACCAGGGCATGGTGGAAAAGTATAAAGGCGCTTTACAGCGTGGAAATATTAAAGCTCCAGGTAGTTTTGAAGCGGAAGCCGGACGCACCTTTGAACGCCCTGCGTTGATCAAAAGATTTGAAGACGAACTACGAGACTTCATTCAAGCGATGGATCACTGGACAGAAGCGGAAATGAGTGAGTATGTCATGCCTCACCCTGCTATTGGCAAGTGCACTATACGGGAGTTTGTATACTTCACTATTTTACACACTTACCATCATCTGGAAATTTTGCAGCAGCAATATGTGAAGGTAGCTTAGCGTGTTGGGAGCATAATTTCATGATCCGCCTTTCACTACAATCGTTCTCCGATATGCATACTTAACTGATCAAAGACCCGAGCTCTTAATTCTGCCAGTGCCATAAAGTCTTCTCCATTGACCATGGTTTTGATGATGCTTGCATTCTCAAATTCTACGAGAGCAGTGATCTCTGGCAAATCATCTCCCTGCAGTTTATCTACCGTTTTGAATCTCGCTACGGGTATACCGCCGTGTTTTGCAAAAACTTGCATTACGCTACTTAAGTAAGTTGGTAGCTCTGACTTGTTATCCTGATCGACGATGGCATTGATTAATAGAACGGACTTATTGGCATTATCCATTAGCGTTTCTTTATGGTGATAATGCAAACAAAGTTGCTGCACAATAGCGTCAGCCGTTTTGCTATGTAGTCCAATTATTTGTCTAAGTGGGTCAATTCCCCTCTGAACATTACCCAAGATGGACCACGGCCTGCTTGATCTGATCAATTATGATGCCGTTCAGAACATTTAACGCCCTTTATTTTGTGGTTCCCCCCCTAGCTCCCCAATTTGCAGTAGTAATCCTGTCTGGCAGTTGCATCAAACTGCTTTTCTCCCACAAAAACGACAACTGCATTTACGCTTTTGTAGATGCAGTACTATTGTTTCCATATCCAAAGAAGGGGCAATAATTCCTCCTTTTTTATCTCATCAAAAGAACACCTTATGCAAAGTTTTCTACTTTCTAAAAAACAGCTCAACAAGCATCTATTTCTCCTGTTAACGTTGTTTTTGTTCGGCACCTTTTCGCTTCAGGCACAGGCCCCCAAAGTTGTCTTTTGTGGTGTAGACCACGTGGACGCCGACGAGTTTACTTTTGTAGCCACCCAGGACCTACCCGACGGAGAGAAAATCTACTTTACAGAAGATGAATTTTCGGATGCCCTAAACGCCTTTAACGTTAATGAAGGTCACTTAGAATACACGGTGCCCGCCGGCGGCCTATCCACTGGAGAGGTAGTGCTGATAACCGAGACCTCCGACCAAACATTCACCGTTGGAGGAGCAGGCGGAACGGCAACAATTGTAGCCGGCACCGGAACCTGGAGTGCTAATACCACCGATGAACTCTACGCCTACTCTGCGTCCAATGCTGCTAGCCCCTGGAACACGGTTACTGACGTTCACGTTTTCCTATGGTTGGCGGTCATTGCTGCTCCTGTCGATCAGAATCCAGCGCTTGACTATCCGAATGCTGCCATACAACTGCTTAATGTTGGCGGGGGTGGCGGTATCACCGCAGATTACCCAGACGCTAACCGGGTAGACGCCACCATTGCCGACCTGGAAGACCCCGCCAACTGGACGCTTTCTGATCCCAACCCGACTATGGGAATCACGCTGAGCACCACCAACTTTACGAATAGCTTTGTGCAAACTTGTGAACCCGTCATTACCGGCGTGGAGGTCATCAGCTGCCCCAGTGGCCCAAATGGCACGGTAACGCTACAAGTAATTGGAGAACTAGGCGGTGCCGATCAATGGCGCTGGACAGCCGGCACCAATACTGGCCAAAGTTGTACCGATTTATCCGTTTTTGGATCGGGCTCAACCTTCCAAGCATCATTTGCTCAACCCACTTGGACGTTCTACGTACAGGCTTCTGGCGGCTGCCTCACAGAACCCGTTTGTTTCGCTTATGTTCCGCAAGAAGTGCTAGGACAAGCAGCCAGCTTAAGCTTGGCCAACAATTCTTACTGCGAAAACGACGGCGCACAAACCGGCCTCGGTGGTGGAACACCCGCTGGCGGCGTGTATAGTGGTCCTGGCGTAACAGACGATGGCAACGGCATGACCTTCTCATTTGACCCTACAGCAGCGGGCGTAGGTACACATCCAGTGACCTATACTGTGGATACGGAAACGGCATGCGGTGAAAGTTCGGCATCGGCCAATGTCTCCCTTAATGCAAACCCGCTTGTCACTTTCACCAGTAGCTTAAGCACCGTCAATCTTGATGCTGGCGTACAAACGGGCCTGAGCGGTGGTAGCCCCACGGGCGGCGTGTATAGTGGCCCAGGTGTAACCGATGATGGAAACGGCATGACCTTCTCATTTGATCCCGCAGCAGCCGGTGTCGGAGAGGTAATTGTTACCTATACCCTTACCGAAGGTAGTGGTTGCTCGGACAACCAGAGTGATGTCATTACCGTGGAAAACGTCCAAGTACTACCCGGCGATATCTGCACCGATGCCATTGATATCAACAGCCTCTTTGGTGGCCCCATCAATACCCCACAGATATCTGATGTACAGGACAACACTGACTATAATCCTGAGAATGATCCCGGTACGGGTTATGAATGCTGGTTTGGTGACGCACCGGTACTCAATAATACGATGTGGTTTGCTTTTACCGGCGACGGAGAAAAGTACACCTTGCGCGGTATTCAATGCGATACCATCAACCCGATGATCAATAACGACACACAGTTTGCCCTGTACAGCGGCGATTGTTCCGCACCCGTTGCGGTAGCTTGTAATGATGATGAGGACTTCGATAATCAGGTCTACAATTCTTTCCTTGAGATTACAACCGAAGTAGGTGTGAATTACCTCTTGATGGTAGATGGCTACGTAGCTGCTGAGGACTATGCGGCTATTGGTACCTACTGCCTAGAAGTTACCCAACTGGAAACAGTGGGGCTACAGGATATTCGTCATACGGCCTTCAATATTTACCCTAACCCTACCACTGGTATGGTACAGTTAGACGGCTTCACCGCCGATCGCATAGAGGTACTTGATCAACTGGGTCGTACAGTACGCGTGCAACCTACTGGTGGCACCTCGTACGATCTAAGCGGTTTACCCGCCGGTGTATATGTGTTAAAGATGACTGCTGCGGAGGAGGTCTATTCAGCGAAGGTGATCAAAGAATAGGCTGGAACCGAGCAGGATATTTTGCCTCAGCAGAGGTAATTGTCTAAGCCAAACACGCAAGTAAAAAGAAGAAGGTAGAGGGTATAGGGACAGCAAATTGTCTTTCTACGCTCTACCTCCTAACCTTAAGCTGCTTGCTGCACCCGATACTTGCCCGGTGTAAAGCGGAATGTGCGCATGAGGCGAGTCCAGGTATTGATCTGGGCTATGGCTAAGGTAAGTAAGGCAATCTCTTGCTTATCAAAATGCTGAGCAAGCTGTTCAAATAGCTCATCAGAGACACCTTTTTCGCTAACCAGCGTAAGTTGTTCGGCGAAAGCCAAAACAGCTTGTTCACGCACTGTATAGTAATCTGTCTCTTCCCATACACTAAGGGAAGAGAGTCGCAATTCGGTCTCGCCAGCGTGTCTCAGCTCCTTGTAGTGCATATCTATACAGTAAGCACAACCGTTGATTTGGGATACCCGCAGACGGGCCATTTCCAAAAGTTGAAAATCCAAACTAGCGCCATTTACCAGTCCCTCAACTGCCATTAGTTTTTCAAACATGCCCTGTGGGAGGTCCTTAAAAAAGATACGTTCCATGATCATTTTCATTTTTGGTGATAATGGAACAAAGCTAGGCCTGCGAGTCCCCTGATCTCCTTAAGATTTCTTAAGAAAACGTGAGGTTGGGCTCAGACAATTGCGTAAAGTGTTGTTAGTCAAAGCCCACCTCCCAGTAGAGGGTAGAAAGTAG
>JBCBWU010000216.1:0-11785 GCA_039816955.1 Bacteroidota bacterium | reverse complement strand
GTGGCAGTCCACGTTCGGGTAATGGTGCCGGTAGCAGTGTTGCAGCCAGGATCAAAGCTGTCTTCGAAGGTAATGGTGGGGGTGCCGCAATCATCTGTCGCAGTAGCGGAACCAGTATCTGCAGGGTCAGTAGACATGCCGCATGCTACCGAGAGGTCAGCAGGACAACTGATAACCGGTGGAGTGGTGCTGGGGTTTTCAATCGTAATTTTTACCACAATAAGCTCATCGGCTACGTTACCACAGGCATCACGGATGCCAATTTCGTTGACGATTGTAATTCGACAGTTTCGCTCAAAATCTTCGGCATAGGAGTTGATCAAGGTGCGCTCCAGGTCACCCAAATCACTGCAATTATCGCTGACACAGTCACTGATGTCAATTTCAGTTATGAAAGAACCACCAGCCGCTACCAGAAATCTACCACTGGCGGGTACATCCACCCACTCCCCGTTTGGGGTATTAGGGCCAATTCCTGCTGGGCAGCCCTCTATGGTAGCCGTATATTCTGAACAGCTAACGATTGGCGCTTCTGTATCCTCGAAGGTGGCTTCGATGGTCACCAGATCCGGGGAAATATTGCCACAAACGTCGCTTATTTCGTAAGTGTTGGTCAGGGTTTGGCCACACCCGTCGCTGGTACCGAGGGTAGAAGAGGCAAGGCGGATTTCGAGATCACCTAGTGGTGAATTATCATCGGTCACACACGTACTTAGATCGAGGTTGTAGGAAACCGAGCCCGGGAAACCCAAGCCTAAAGATACGATGCCGTCTTCTGGTACGGGACCAAAAAAGCCACTGGGTACATTAGCGCTCACATCATCGGGGCAACGAGAGTCATAGGTGGGCGCGAAGGTGGAACAACTTACTTCTGGTGGCATATCGGCAATGGCAGTACCCTCAATAATAATGTTGTCAAAACGCCAGGTACCGGAGGAGCCTTCAGCGCTCCAGCCGAAGATCCGAAAGATCACTTTCGACTCGCTCAGCGTCTGCATGAAAGTCTGCGTGCGCCAGGAAGTATTATCAGGAATCGGGGTTCCAAAGCTGCCGCCATAGGCTGCGTTAGGGAGGAAGTCATCCTCTATAGACCAGGCTACAGCCAGGGCAGTAGGGCCGGTGCCCGAACGGCGCTCATCAAAGGAAATGCCAGTGATATTTAGTTCGTAGCAAGGATCGGCTTCAACACTGATTTCCAGGTAGCGATCAGCCGCGATTCCGCCCGGAGGCCAGTTATTACCTGAGTAAGCATCAGTGCTGCCATTGCCTGTAGGAAAAGAGATACCTCCTACGGTCGGACCAAATACGGCAGCAGTGGCGGTTACATTAGGTGCTACTGTTGTGGCGGTAGTTACTTCACCTTCAAAGTCCCAAGTGGCTATTTGTGCATGAAGCGTGGAGGAGAAAATAAGGACGAAACTAAAGACAAGAGAGCGAGAGAAAAGGGAATGCCAAGGGGTAGAGGCTCCCCTAAGACGGTTAGCATTTGAATCCATTAAATAGGGTTTAAAAAATGATTAATAGGTAGTTGGTGTTACATCTGTATGGGGTAAAACAAAGTGCACTATTGTTCAATGCCACAAAGCTAGATTATGACTAAGGTTTTGCCCTACCACAATTCTGTTAGTATAGAACTCTATGAATTCGGGTAGTCCTTTGGATGTTCTTGGGCCTTATGAGCGTTTGACCTAAGGATGGCACTCGATTCTTAATTGCGAACGCTCGAGATTTTAGCAGAAAATCAGGTGTTATAAATTTTACTTTACGTGAAAGCTATCAAGCGTTGAGGAGCAATCTTACAGCACAGTATCGTGGACACTGATACCAAAAAAAGCGCGCACTCCTGTTGGAATGCGCGCCAAAGTATTCTTACTAAATACGGTCTCTGATCTTTTGTCTGACTCTAGTCCAGGATCACAATTTCCCGCAGGAGCGGTACCTTTCCTGCCTGTTCTAGATGCAGTAGATAAGTGCCACTACGGAGTACTGAGCCATCAATGTCCAGTCCTTCTTGAGGCCAGTACTCAATTTGCTTGCGCAGTACCTCTTGCCCCCAAAGGTTGTAAAGTCTTACGGTTACGGCTTGCTCCACTAGCTCATTCGAGCTAATGCGGAAATAGTCGCGAGTCGGATTCGGGTACACGCGCAATTGGCTAGGAGCATTACTTCCTCCGGTAAGGCCTTCCTCATCCTCAAAATCACATATTACCGTAAAGGATTGCACTAATTGGCAACCTTCGGCATCGGTAATCGTCACGGTGAAGGTTTGGGTGATAAAGCCCATGGTGAACAGAATGCTCGACTGCGTTGGGTCGGTAGTAATATAGCCATCTTCCAGTGGTGAACTCAAGGCCCACTCGTAGCTGTAAGGCGGGTTACCGCCACTGGCGATGACGGAGAGTAAATTATCATCTGAGTTACACGCTACCACTTCGGGTTCCAGGACAAACTCAGCGCTCAGCGTGTTGTCGACCACTAGAATCTTTTGCGCCGCCCTACTTTCATTGCCACAGTCATCTATGGCCGTCCAGATGCGGGTAATCAATACGCCTTCTGAAACACTTATCTGTGTCTCACTGAAGCTAACTTCTACGTCAGTATCGTAATCGTCGCTAACGATGGGAGTCACAGGTGCAGGAACATTATCACAATAAACCTCAACACCTTCTGGTACATTAAAGAAGTCTGGACTGCTTTTGTCGATGTAATAGACGGTTAAAGTGATTTCACTCCTATTACCACAAGGATCCGTTCCGGTCCACACGTAATCATAGGCACTTAGGAAGCCATCTTCCGCACAATCATCACTACTGCGGCTAGTCACACTGACCTCTGCGACAAGATTACTAGCACAGTTATCCATCACTTCCACCGCTGACGGCCCAAAGAGGAAAGGCTCTTCTGGTGAACCCAGGTTGCCGCCAACAGAAATGAAGAACTCCGCTCCGTTTGCTAAACCAACTAATAATGGATGATCAAAGCTCATAGTCGGAGCCACATCGTCAGCATAGAATACCTGCTGCGTGGTGGTGGAGGTATTACCACAGGCATCGGTAGCCGTCCAGGTGCGGGTGAGTACTTCTCCGCAGCCCGGTTCAATCGTGGTTACCTCGTCAAACTGCACTGGTACTTCTTCACCGGTACACTCGTCAATGGCGGTTACTGTTCCATCCAAACTTTCATCTTCACAAGCATCGGCTGGTACATCTTCGAATACGGGGCCTGTATTGTCAATTACACTGATGAATTGAGTGAAGGTAGTGCTGTTGCCACAAAGGTCTGTTACCGTCCACACCCGCTCAAATACCTGCGGATCGTCAGCGCAACTTGGTTCAATCGGATTGCTATCCATGAAGGTAATCGAGCTGATGTCTCCACACTCATCTGAAGCTTTGATTGTAGGCACTTCGGTACCACACTCAATGGTAATCTCCACGGGGCTGGTCACTACTGGTGGTGTTTCATCCACCAGATCGACGAGTAGTCCAAAAGTAGAAGTGTTACCACAAACATCAGTTGCACTTACACTGAGGCGGTAGCGTGCTAGATAGCCTTCCACAACACAATCGCCTTCTTCAACCAGCTCTAGCGCTACGTCGCTGTTGCTGCTATTGCAATTGTTTTCAATACTTACAGCAGCTTCTAGTTCCGCCAGTGATTCCTCGAAAGAGGTGCCACAATCTACGGATACCCGTACCAGATCACCATCCATTACATCGCCAAGGCCTGGGTAGTCAAAGCTAATGATTGGACCATCGCCCGGGCTTAGTGTGATACGTTGTGTCGCTGTGGCGGTATTGCCACACACATCCGTAGCGGTCCAGGTCCGTTCAATGTATTGTCCACCCTCGCAATCAATGGGCTCAGATTGAGCGTACTCTAGTACGGCAAATTCACAGTCATCTACCGCCTGCACATTCGGTACGGGTGGTAGCTCGTCGGTACAGATGTCCTCGGGTACACCTTGGAACTCTGGTGGCGACTGATCTACCAAGAACCAATTGATGGTCGCTACGCTGGTGTTGCCGCATTCGTCCGTGGCAGTCCATGTGCTTACCAGGTGTCCGGAATAGCCATATTCCGCACAGTCGAAGTTGCCACGATCTTCGAAGGTGTAGGTCGTTGGTACTCGTCCACTACAGTTATCTCTGGCTAAAGCCGAGTTGGCAATTAGCAATGAAATGTTACCATATTCAGCGCATTCTACGAACACCTCATCACCGGGTGAATAATCACTGAGGTAACCCTCGGTAAAGATGATCTCCGGTGGGGTGGTGTCTTCTACAGTAATTAGCTGGGTAGCGGTATTAGCATTACCACATCCATCAGTGGCCGTCCACGTACGGGTGAGGGTATAGTTGTACGGGCAGTTGCCATCGGTTCTTGTTTCCACGAAATCGTAGATCACTTCTGAGCAAGAGTCGAAGGCTTCTACTTCACTTTCCGGAACGGTTTGATCGCATTCCAAGGTCAAATCATCGGGTACAGAGGTGAAGTCCGGAGCAGTCGTATCAATAATTTCGGTAAAGAGTGTATAGGTGGTTTCGTTACCACAAACGTCTGGCACTACCTACACTTGCTGCCAGCGGGTGAGGACATTGTTGTTGCAAGGTCCGTCGTACAGCTGCGTCAGCTCTACGGTGATACCAGCAAAGTCAATATCCGAGCAGTTGTCAGTGATAGTCAGATCTGCTGTTTCAATCAGTGGATCCCAAGTTGTGGACGGGAGATCACATTCCACTACGTAGGTCCCCATATCAGGAATGCCATTGAAGTTTACGAGAGGTGCAGTATCATCTATAAAGGTGTAATTGCACACAAAAGGATCGGAAACATTGCCACAGCCATCATCGGCCAGAAAGGTGACTGTAATCGTACGGCTGCAAGTGCCATCGTCAACAATGGTAATGTCGTCAACAGTAATGGTCAATTCCGCATCCGTAGAACAGTCATCGCCCACACAACCGCTGAGAGGAAGTATGGCAATACCACCTACCGTCCAGCCGTCATTAACGGTTAATTCATCGCCTTCACTTAATGAAATCGTAGCATCTGCCGGGCAGACGTTACCGTTTTCAGTAGTAAAGATTGCGTCTATCTGGCAGCTCAGATCAAATACTGGTGCGGTGTTGTCTACAATGGTAATGACCTGATCGCAACTGGTACTCAGGCCACACTCGTTGGTGACGGTCCAGGTACGCGTAATGATTCCGGTAGCCGCACTACATCCGGCAACGAAAACATCTGTGGAGGTTATGTCAACCGTGCCTCCGCAAAGGTCCTGACCAGCGGCCATGCCGGTATTGCTAGGATCACTGGATGCACCGCAATCAATGGTGAGGTCAGCGGGGCAAGCAATGGTTGGTGTAACGGATTCTACCGTAATGATTTGCTCGCAGGAAGTCGTTAAGCCACAACCATTGGTAACTGTCCAGGTGCGGGTAATGACTTCCGTGTTGCCACAGCCAGCTACGCTGTTATCCATAAAACTGATGTCTACCTCATCACCGCAGTCATCATCTCCTGTCGCCATGCCATTTGCGCTGGGGGCAGTAGAATCCAGGCAGGTAATAGTCCGGTCTGCTGGGCAACCTACTGTTGGCGGCGTGGGGTTGCTTTCTTCAATGGTGCTGCGCAAAATGAGTAGATCAGGTGAGATATTACCACACTTATCCCGGAAGCGGAGTTCTGAAATAAGCGTGATGGAACAGCCAGCGGTGAAGCTTTCTACGTAGGATTCATTTAAGGTGTACTCTAGCTCAGCGAGCTCAGTACAGTTATCACTTAAGCAGCCATTTAGATCAACATCAAAAGTGAAAACGCCACCAAAGGCCTCACCGATGATACCCGTAGGACCTACCGTGAGCCATTCTCCATTGGGGGAGTTCGGGCCAAATCCGTCCGGGCAAGCATCGAAGGTGAGGTCTACCGTAGTACATCGCATGTCTGGTGGTGTCGTGTCTTCAGTCGTAATGGTAGTGATACAAATCGCTGGTTCTGGACAACCCAGGCAATTTATCGTAGACTCGATGGTATAGTCTTCCGCACAGCCCTCCAGCTCAATCAGGACGGGATTGCCCGTATAGGTTTGCGTACCCCCACTGGCGTCGGTAACAACCCAATCCACTGTGCCGTCAGTACAAAGTGTCTCATCAAAATCAGCGGAGAATTCATAAGCGCCCGGGCATACAATGCTTCCTGGCCCTTGAATGAAACATTCCTCCGGGCAACCAACGATGATTGTGTACGATGCTTGGCGTTCAATGGTATTCCCATCATCATCTTCACCAATGTAGACGGCCGTATAATCGTATACTCCCGGTATGCTGGGCGCAGCTTGTAGTGATCTAAATGTAATACTTCCGAAGATCGTGATGTCAAAAGAGAAATCTAATTCAACTGGGCCATAGTTGTTATCAACTACCGAGTGAAGAACGACCGGTACTTCGCCAGCTTGAACCATTTGGTACTCCAGGTACACCTGAGCACCGGGAGGTACGCTTACTACGGTTGGGGTCTGAGGAGCTAAAAGGCCGCAAAAGTTTAGGTCAAAAGGGTCAGAACAAAGTAATGCCGCATTGGCAACTGCGACGTCAAAATTACCATCCAAGTCAAGTACTTCTAATACTTAGCTGCTAATAACCCCTACGGTCTCTCCATTGGTATCCGTACCCTCGTAGGTTACTTCTACGTTGTAGATACCTGGAATACTGGGCGCTGCGACCAGCTCTCGGAAAGTGACTACTTCTCCCGGAGCTAAGTTTAGAACATTGTTATTCACTGCTGTACCAAAGGCATTATCGGTAACGATATGCTCTACCAGATTGGTTGTACCCGTATTTTCAACTTCGTATTCTATCAGGTAGATTTCATTCTGTACTAGGGTGATCGTATTTGTTGCCGTAATGGGCAGGGAAGAGCAGGTGGCTATATCTGTTTCGTCCGAACAGAAGTCATCACCATCGCCAAGTGCTATCTGGAGGTTAGCATTAGGGCCTTCAACAATGATGGTGTACGTTCCAGTTGCGGTAGCCTCGTTTCCAGCTTGATCTTGTCCTGTGAAAGTGACATCGATATTGTAGAAACCTGGTTCACTAGGAGCGGTTTGCAAAGAACGGAAGGTGACTGTACTTCCAGGCGAAATACTGGCTCCTTGATCAAAAATAGTTCCGAATTCACTGTCCATGATTTCAGCAGAGGTTAGCGTTACCGTTCCGGTATTGGTCACGTCATATTCCAGGTAAATTGATTCTCCAGCCCCGATGGTGAGACTATTGGGATTACCGGGGATACTGTTGCCGCAGGAGCTAAGATTGCTGGGGTTAGTGCAGAAGCCCTCGGCAGCGGTGAGTGTCGGATTAATGGTAGCCGAAGGGGAGTACGTAGGGATCGAAGAGGTGATGTTATGCGCTGGTGAGGCATTTACTTCTTCAGCCGATAACTCAATTGGTAGCCAAAAGCAACAGAGCGAAAAGAGGTAAGAAATGACTCGAGGGCTAATAGGTTTCATTCGTTGTGTCTTTTTAAGGATACAGGTAAGTGATGTTGGCCCATTAATTGTATGTGAAAAGTGGTAATTCGAGCTCCAACTAAGGATGGGTAAAGTTCATCAGTGCCCCTGGTTATCATATCCATCATTTCTGTAATGTTTGCCTTCTATGAATTCCGGTAGGTGAGAAGTAGTATAATTAGGGAGGAGTGCACACCAACAAAAAAAGCCGGACTCCACTAGGAAGTCCGGCTAGGTTTTACCGCTTAAATAGCAGCTCGTTTTATTCTAATGCTTGAAGCAATAGCTGAGCTTTTTCATAATTCCATTCATCGGGTTTAATGGCCATCAAGAGCTGTCGACCTTCCACCAATGAATCACTTTTTAGCAGGGAGAGCGCGAGAAACCATTGGGTTTCTTGTCGGAAGCGGCTATTGGGGTTAAGTTGCTTGGCTTGGCGTAGATGTGTAATAGCGGCGGTATAGTTGTTGCTGTAAAGTTCACTCAAGCCCAGGAAGAAGTAATGCTCAAAGTTGGGGGTGCCTGTTTCAATAATCTGCGTGTATAAGTCAATTGCTGTGGCAAAGTCCTTCCTATTGTAGGCAGTGGCGGCGAGCAGCTCTAGTTCGGCAACGTTTTGGTCGCCCTTGAGCCGATCCTTGTGTTCGTAAAAATCAGCACTGAGGTATTCGTCCACCATTTTCTGGTAGGACGGAGGTGCATCACTCAAAAGCGGCAGCGCTAAGGTTAGGAGCAGCGCAAAAGCGGCGGCAGCTCCGGCCACATAGAAGTAAAGTCTACGCCTGCGTGGAGTGCTGGACTGGCGGTTGACCTGATATTTATGTGCTAAGGTATTTTTCCACCGTTGTTGCCGATCATAATCATACTTAGACCGCATGAGTTGATCTGTGATCTCACTAAGTTCATTTGGACTTAGATCAGCATTTTGATATTTATCTAAGGAGTTCATCGTACTATTTTAAGCGTTCAGTAGGGTAGGAGTTACTTGAGTTGATTAAAAAACCCACGGAGTTTTTCCATGCATCTCTGCTTTTGTTTGCGGATGGCAGCGTAGCTACGCTGGGTTTGTTCCGATACTTGCTGAAGCGTCTGTTCACTGTAGTAAAAGGCGTTCAGCAGGTCGCGGCATCCATCTCCTAACTTGGCAAAAGCCTGGCCTAAGAGTTCGTAGGTCTCCTCATCATACACGGGTAGTTCTTCACTGATGTCAAACTCAGTAAAAGCTTCGGTCTTTCCTTGTCGCTTAATCCAATTCAGAAAGCGATGGGTAGCGATCCTAATGAATAAGAATTGCAAATTGCCGTATTGGATGTCTCCCTGTTTGAGCTTGCGGCAGAAAATGAGCATCGCATTCATGGTGGCATCATAAGCATCTTGATGCGAAGCACGGTGCTTGCGCTTTAACACGGTCATAGTGGTATCAAAATGGCTCATGAAGATGTGCTCGAAAAGGCTTTCATCCCCTTCCTGTAACTGCTTTTGCATCTCTATGAACTGGGCTTCTGATAGCCCGAAATTCTTCTCTAGCAAGATTCTGTACTTTCTGGTTTCCTTATCTACAATGATAGCAAGAGCTTTTTGGAAAACCGGTATCGGATGTTGAATATCCCTTTTGAATCTTCCTTTCAACTTATGGATAATGCTGTGGCTAATATGTAAGGCGTCTCGTAGTGCCAAACCAACATCGGCTCTTAGCTTTTCCACCAGGCTCGGAAAAAAGTATTCCGCAAATTGATGCACCGTCAGGTGCGTCTGGGGCGACAGGTTAAGTGTGGCCATATTCGGTCAGTATTGAATGACTTCTGAACAATAGCGTTTCTACACTAATACCCATCCAGTATTTGAATTGTGACATTTCTGGAGAAAAGAATTTTTTTCACTGATTGTGTGTCACAGCTTCACGGTCTTGTTGGTTTATTTAAGCGAAAGGAATTCCGATCACATTACTTACACAGCAGCTATTAAGTGATATCTAGTAATTCACTTGTCGGCGTGGTTTATCGCCAATAGCTCTAATTACAACCTTGTCGATGATGATGTCTGTTTGGCTATACCTGCGGGTATACCAATGCTATACCATTGCCTTTGGTTGTCGCTTTTCTAAACACTCAAATATGATTTTATCATGAAAAATGTTCTTAATTGTTTAACAGCTTTCGTCTTTGTCTTTTTGGCCGCAAGCGTTTCGCTAAATGCACAGTTTACGGTAGTGCGACCCAATCCGAATACGGACGGCTTCAGCCAGGAAAACTGGCGAACGTGTAATCACCTGCCCGGTTTTGGTTACCGGATGGTCGACAACAGCGTGGGGGGCGAATCTCGTACCGCTATTTGGCGCGACAATACCATTGATTTGACCGAAGGCTTCCAGGTTGATTTCAGTGTTAGGTTTACCGATGCTACCGGTAATGCAGGTGCGGATGGTTTAACCTTCGCACTCCAGAACGAAGACGCCAACTTTGTTGGTGGCGGAGGTGGCTTTCTTGGGTATGGACTCAATGACAACACCACGCCGGCTACGCTTGGGGTAGAGTTTGACGTATTCCAAAATGGTAATGATCGTCGCTTTGACGATCCTACGGCCAATGATCATACCGCGTTATACTTCAATTCAGATCTTTCTACTTCCATCACGCCAGTTACCCCACTCGGGAATGGTGAGATTGAAGATGGTGACTGGCACCAGGTTAGTGTAGTTTGGGATGCCTGTAATCTCGATTTCGATGTGTTTTTTGATAATACGCACGTAGTTGATTACACCGGTGATATTGTTGCCCTTGTATTCAATGGCGACCCTATTGTTAACTGGGGCTTTACTGCTGGTAAATGGACGCAATCTTCCGACATCGATGTGTGTATTACCTTCATTACTACGGACAATAGTCCTTGCTGTGACGATAACGTCTGTGATGTAGAAACAGACCTTACCGCCTGTGCAGAAGAGGGTGATTATGGCTTTGTATCCTTAAAGTGCGATGCTCGCTTTGAGTGGCGTTTCCCCTTTGGCTCAACAGCTATGGAATGTGCAGCAGAAGGACAGAGTGTAGTGGTAAACATGAGCGAAGGCCATTACGAAGTAGAAGTTACCTATCCGGATGGATGTACCGAAATTTTAGAGTTCGACGTGACCGGAGACTGTTGTGATATGCAGGGATGCTCGACACCCGTTAACCCACGTTGCGATTCCGGAATTACTGGTAATGTTTTACGCTGGAATCCGGTACCAGGAGCCGTCGAATATCGAGTGCAGATTACTAGTGGACCGAACCTGCGCTGCGATTGTTCAGGGCCAAATATTGGACAGGCTTACAATACTACTTTCACTTTTATTGAAGTACCCCAGGTATTTCATGAGTGTTTTCTCTGGACGGTAGAGGCGATATGCGAAGATGGTACTACATCTCCTCCTACTGCTGAACAGTGCTACAATGGCCGCTGTTTCTCCCAGGATTTTGGTGGTGATGTTCCAACTATTAACCATGCTACCCATTCTTATAATCGCTCTAGCTTGTATCCCAACCCATCAAGCGGCGTAGTGAACGTAGAGCTTGAGTTGGAGAAGTCGGGCGAAGTAAAACTGGAAGTAATTGATCTGGCCGGTCGTGTGTTGCAAACGCTTCCGAGCGAGCAATTGACGGAAGGTACACACCAGAAAGTGCTTAGATTGGACAACATCACTGATGATGGTGTATACTTTATTCGCGTGCACTACGGTGATGGCAATATTGCTACTCACAAACTCATTATTCAGCAATAATTGAATTGAAGTAGGGAAAAGAAAACGCTCTCTTCCCCCAATTTTCTTCCCTCTTATTTGATGAACTAAGGCTAGGTATTCAGCGGATGTTCCCCCAATATCCATTGGCGAAGCCATGTCCTTGGTTCATCAATAAGAGGCTGGAGAAAAATTTATCAATTGATTTTTACTCATCATTTAATGTTCCTTTAGTCATGAAAAATTCTCTCTTTTTCTATCCTCTTTTTGCGCTTCTTTTTGCTCCGGTTTTTGCTTTCGCACAATGGAGCCCCAATACAACAAGTACCCTAAGTTCCATTCATCGTGAAGGTTCTGTAGGGATCGGTTTAGAGGAATCTCCCTATGCTCGCCTACACGTTCGGCAGGAGATTCGACCAACCCTGCCGGGTCAGGAAGTTGGTTTTATTCCCACCCAGCTTCAACCTTTGACCGGCCACATCAACCCCAGTGGATCGGATAAACATGGCCAGGGAAGATGTGGTGCCGTCCCCAGCATAGATGCCCAGTGCCTCATTGGC
>JBCBWU010000215.1:0-11843 GCA_039816955.1 Bacteroidota bacterium | reverse complement strand
CGCCCGGAGCTAGCTTTTACAGATGGTGCCGCAGTCAGTAGTGGTTTAGTGGGAAGAAAGGGGCGCCGCTCAGCTCCTAGCTTGCTCAACGTTGGCTTCCACTACAAATCAGTCTTCTGGGATGGACGAAGTGCCAGCTTGGAAGAACAAGCCCTGCACCCATTGAGCGACAGCCTGGAAATGGGAAACAACTGGAACCAGATTGAGCAGCAGCTACAATCCAATAGTGGCTACAAAACACTGTTCGAGGCAGCCTTCCCCGGCGAAGCTATTAGCAAAGCAAATACCGCCAATGCTTTGGCGCAGTTCCAACGCACACTGATCAGTGCAGACAGTAAGTATGATCGTGTCCAGCGTGGGGAGGCAAGTTTTACAACCCAAGAGCAACGTGGATGGACCATCTTTTTTGATGCTGGCTACCCCACTGTGCCTATGGCCGAATGCAATCATTGCCATATGGATCCACTCTTTACCAACTTAGGTTTTGCCAATACTGGACTAGATAGCAGCGCCACCCTCTTAGACTTCCCTGACCCTGGCCTGGGAGCAATCACCGGAAATAAATACGACAATGGCAAGTTTCGAGTACCTACCTTGCGTAATATTCTAGTGACTGCACCGTACATGCACGACGGCCGTATGAGCCACATCAATGATGTGATTGAACACTACAATAGTGGCGGAGCTTATGCGGAAAATGTCGACCCGAATGTGCGATCTTTACACCTATCTGACCAGGACAAGGCCGATTTACTCGCATTTTTGTCAACCCTCACTGATAGCACCGCCCTGTACAACCCCAACTATTATCCATTCACAACCGACGATTAATGACTTTTTCAGCCTACCGATACCTACTTCTATTATTTGCCTTCACTACGCTGTTGTTCTTAGCTTGCGAAGATGACGACGATCCTGTCTGTATTGACTGCGGTGCTGAAGTAATTGAAGGAGAGTACAACCCAACCCCTTACGATTTAGTATTTCCTGATCATCTTGGCGTCCCCATCATCCCGCCAGATAATCCCTTAACCGAAGAAGGAATTCTACTCGGTAGAATGCTATTCTACGATCCTATTCTTTCAGCCGATAGCACCATGAGCTGTGTGAATTGTCATTTCCCAGATTTAGCATTTACTGATGGTCGAGGTAAGAGCGTAGGTATACAGGGCATTGAAACACCACGCAATGCAATGGCCTTGATCAATCTGGTTTTCATTGACAGTGTTTTCTTTTGGGATGGACGCTCTTTTACCCTAGAAGACCAGGCACTCTTACCAATCGAGGCCCACGACGAACTCAATGATAGTTGGGAGAATGTAGAAGAAAAGCTGCGTAGGCACCCAGACTATCCCAAACGTTTTCGATCTGCCTTTGGCATTGACCTCACCTCTGAAATCACCAGAGAACTGGCAGTAAAGGCCATCGCCCAATTTGAACGTACACTCATTAGTGGCGACAGTAAATACGATCAAGTCATTTGGAATAACCAGGGCCGCTTTACCGAAGAGGAGCTATTTGGCGAACAACTCTTTAAAGTAGAAACAGCTATTACGCTGGAGCATCCGGGTTGTACGCATTGCCACAATGGTGTGAACTTTACCAATAGTCAATTCATGAATAATGGACTTAATGATCCCGGCGGCAGTTATGAAGGTTTCCCCGATAAGGGCCGAGGTGCTGTGACTGGTGTAATATTTGACAACGGTAAGTTCCGTGTTCCAACCTTACGGAATATCGCCTTAACCGCCCCTTACATGCATGATGGCCGTTTCGCTACTTTGGAGGAAGTACTAGACCACTACGCATCGGGTGGACACGGAGCAGAGTTCTCGGATGTCAACATTCGCCCCTTCGATTTAACAGAAGCCGAGAAGCAAGCACTTTTGGCTTATCTGAATACCCTGACGGACACCACATTCACAAATAATCCCGCATTCCAGAGTCCATTCTAGAAAAAATTGCGCTTTTTTTCATTAAAAAAGCTCGCACAATAAATATTTTACAACGCACAAATTATCAACCTAATCCCTTTATTTATAAATAGTTACAAAGACTATATAACAAAAAAAATATCACAAATATTCATTTTTGTCTTTGTTGCCCCTACATTTAATTAAGATAATTGTAATGTCAAACAAAGGCACAGCTAGTAAACGAACTGGCTGGCAAACTTGAAAAAGTATTTGGGATATTAATTTGTAAGTAGTAAGTCAGGTGAAAGGGATTAAACCTGACTTACTACAACAAATTCTCGAATTTAGAAGAGACACACACTACGAGAATACCATAAGATTCAAAAAGCAGTTTTAGACTGCTATATATTCGCAAATGTTCATGGGATTATAAATCTTGAGTCGTATCACCTGGGGAGAGTGATGCGACTCATTCTTTCCAGCTTGAAACCTTTCTTCCTTTCGCTTTGTTGTTTTAGATAACAACGCGCAATAAAGAGCAAAAAAAGCAGTTATAACTACTGCTTACGGCAATTACTCCACACACTTCACTATCTACATCATCTACTAAGAACGCCCTGAGGTGCACTATGCACGCCGATTTCGGTGGTGTCAAAAGACATATGGCTGCCTAGGTTTTGGCAGCTACAAGAATCATGGGATTATAATTTGTTATTAGCAGGTCGTGTTGCATTTGGCAGCACGACTTTTTTTTATTCTTGTGACTAATCCATTGAATAGTCGTCAAATTTTTTGTTAATTTGTGGGTACAGGAAGCAACGAAAGTTGTTTCTCCTTCCCCACCGTTACTTTTCCCTTACTTACTTGCCCTTTGGCGAAGCCAGAGGACCGTGTTTACAAATACTGATATTCGAGCAGCACTACTTGCAACACTGTCTGCTTGAAACAGTATAAGTAATTCGTATCAGTCACTCAAGTTACTTGTGTGCTGATTACGGGTATGCGGGCCTAATGGCAAACGCCTCCTGCCTAATGCGAACGCATTAATAGGGTTGAAGTATTTAAAAAACTAATCATTAATCTACCATGACAAAACAGCTACCCTGGAAACACGTTAGCCGGAATTATTTGCCCGTGAGGGCTCTTTTTCTAATACTGTCGCTTGCTGGGTTTAGCACACTAAGCGCGCAACTTTCAGTATCATTCTCGGTTACAGAGCCCATCTGCTTTGGACTACCCAATGGCAGTGTGACAGCTTCGGCTAGTGGTGGCACGCCAGGCTACACCTACCAGTGGAATACTGGTGACGCTGGCGCTACGCTCTCCGGCATTAACGCTGGCACCTACACGGTAACCGTGACGGATGCCCTCGGACAAAACATCGTTCGCAGCGTAGAAGTAACACAACCAGAATTGGTAACAGTTGCCCTTACTGCCGACGAACTTTGCAACAGTCCATTTGACATCACAGCTAACCCTGACGGCGGCATAGCCCCATATGGTTACAACTGGAGCACTGGCGCAACAACCCAGACCATTACCAACGTTCCAATCGGTCAATACTGTGTAACAGTAACCGACAGCAACCTCTGTGGTGCCGTAGAATGCATCACCGTGACAGCTGATCCACCAACCGTTACAGTAACTACCAATAACGTAACCTGCCCGGGTGGCAGTAATGGTTCGCTCACTGCCTTTCCTGCAGCAGGTCAACCACCATACAGCTTTGCATGGAGTAACGGTGGTTCTGGACAAACGATCAACAACGTACCAGCTGGCACCTACACGGTGACCCTCACCGATGCAAACGGCTGTACTGCAGTTGCAAGTGGTACGGTATCGCAACCACCGCCCATCGTCATAAACTTAAACCCAGACAACCCCGATTGTGTGGGAGACACAGACGGTAGTGTGACTTCAACTGTTACCGGTGGTACACCACCTTACAGTTTGTCCTGGAACACTGGTGCCAACACCTCTAGTATCTTCAACCTTGGACCTGGCACTTATACCCTCACGGTGACAGATGCCAATGGCTGTGTACAAACAGCTAGCGCCACGCTGGTATACAACTCTAACTTAACGGTAGGTGGCGTAGGCACACCGGAAACTTGTCCCGGAGCTAACGACGGTTTTGCTACTGTAAGTCCAATGGGTGGAGTAATGCCGTATACTTATCTGTGGAGCAACGGTGAGACCCAGCAAGTGGTTGATGATGCTGCTCCTGGCCCCTACTCCGTTACGGTTACAGATGCTGTAGGTTGTGTAGCTACAATTACGATTAACGTACCCGCCGCGGCACCATTTGACGTAACAGCTGCGGGCAGTAATCCAACTACCTGTGGGGTCAACAACGGTACGGCTACTGCAATAATCAACCAGGGAGTCGGACCATTCACCTTCTCTTGGAGCAATGGTGGTAATACGCAAATCATCACTGGGCTTGCCGCCGGTACTTATACCGTAACCATCACTAATGGCAACGGCTGTATTGAAACAGCGAGTACCACCCTAGTTGCACCACCAGAGGTATTCGTGTCAATTACTGCCCCTCCAACTCTTTGTCCAGGTAGTACCGATGGAACAGCCACGGCTAACGTAAGCGGCGGCACCGCACCATTCATGTACAACTGGAGTACTGGTGCCACTACACCGTCCATAAGTGGTATTGGTCCAGGCAACTATTCCGTTATCGTTACCGACGCCAACGGCTGTGACGATATTGCAAATATTACGATCCAAGCTGCTCCAGCAGTAACCTTCACCCTTAGTGGTACAACCACGGTATGTGGAGAAGGCGCTACTGGTTCTGCTTTCGCTACCCCAACCGGTGGTACGGCACCATTCACTTTCCTTTGGAGTACCGGTGCCACTTCTTCTAGCGTAAGTGGTTTGGTGGAAGGAACTTACTCGGTGACCGTTACTGATGCCAACGGTTGTTCATCTACGCAGTCTATTATGATTGATGTAGTGGACGATCTGGATGTCTTCGTTACGGGCACTAGCACCCTATGTGCTGACGAAAACACGGGTTCTGCTACCGCAAACCCTTCTGGCGGCACTGCCCCTTACACCTTTAGCTGGAACAATGGTGCTAATACGCAAACCATTTCTGGCTTGAGCCCCGGCACCTATACGGTAGTTGTAACTGATGCGAACGGCTGTACCGCACAGGGTTCATTTACGGTAACTAGTCCTCCAGACCTCAACGTCATTATTCAGGCTACTGATCCCGTCAATTGTTTTGGCACATCAGATGCTACCCTCACCGCAGTAGCGAATGGTGGCACACCAGCCTACACCTACGCCTGGAGCACCGGCGATACCGGAGCGACCATCACTGGTCTGCCCGCAGGCACCTACACCGTAACGGCTACCGATGCCAGCGGCTGTAGTGACATGGCCAGCTTTACCGTTACGCAAACTCAAGAAATTGATGTCAGCATCACCGGCGAAACTACCGTTTGTGGCGCTGAGGATTCAGGCTTTGCAGGTACCGTCGTTAGTGGTGGTACACCACCATATAGTTATAACTGGAGTACCGGAGCAGTTACCGAAAACATCAGTAACCTCATAAGCGGCACCTATTCCGTTACAGTAACAGATGCTGCTGGCTGTACAAGTGAAGAAAGCATTACGATCAATATAGTTAGCGACTTTAGCGTGAGCTTGATCCCTCGGAATGCGCTTTGTTTTGGTGATAACAATGGTAGTGTATTAGCTATCGCTGATGGCGGCTCTATGCCATATACCTATATGTGGAGCAATGGTGGTACCGGCAACGAAATTACTGGACTAGTGGCAGGTACTTACACCGTAACTGTAACCGAAGGTAACGGCTGTGTGACAGAAGTTAGTGCTACAGTAGGCCAACCAGGCATGCTTGCTGCTACGGCTAGCGGAGTAGATCCACTTTGTCCTGGTGATACGAACGGAAGTGCACTAGTAAACGTAAGTGGTGGCACTGCGCCTTACCAGTATAGCTGGAGTAACGGTGGTGTCACCAGTAGTGTCAATAGCCTGAGCGCAGGTACTTATACGGTTACCATCACCGATGCCAACCTTTGTACGACTACCGCCAGCGTTACACTAAATGATCCACCAGCCCTAAATGTAAATGTGACTGCACCGACCATCACTTGTGGAGGTACCGCTACTGGTACAGCTACCGCAATTGTAACGGGTGGGACCGGTGCTTATACCTACATGTGGAGCGATGGTCAGACCGGCGCAGCAGCGATTGACCTGATTGCGGGTACCTACTCAGTAACTGTAACCGATGAGAACGGCTGTTCTGAGGTGGTAGGCGCAATTGTAGTAAGTGAATTGCCACAGATCACTATCGACTTTAACGTAACCAACCTGGAGTGTACTTCCGCACCGGTAGGAGCGATCACCGCTTTTGCCAGCAATGGAACAGCACCCTACAATTTTGCCTGGAGTAATGGGCAAAACGGTGCTACCATAACTGGCTTGGGTGCTGGAACTTACACCCTGACAGTCACTGATGCCAATGGCTGTCAAGCGGTACGCAGTGCAGAGATCACTCAATCAGCCGGCTTCACAGCTGGAGCACCGGGTACCAACGTAACCTGCTTTGGCTTCAATGATGGTTCGGCAACCGTGATTCCTAATGGTGGCCAAGCCCCATTTGCTTATGACTGGAGCAACGGTGAAACGACAGAGACCATCAACAACCTGGCACCAGGTACTTACTCTGTAACCGTAACCGATGCTAACGAATGCTTCGCTACCGCCAGTGTAGTTATTTCTGAGCCTGCTCCAGTAGTAGCTAACATAAGTGGAAATAACCTCGATTGTGGTGGTGATAATGATGGTAGTGCAACCGTAACGCCTAGCGGTGGAACGGGACCATACATCTTCGCTTGGAGTAGCGGCCAAGTAAGTGCAACGATTACTGGCCTATCCGGTGGAACTTACACCGTAACCGTAACGGACGCCAATGGCTGTACGGCAACCAATAGCATCGTCATTACCGAACCTGCTGATCTAAACGTAAACATCACACAGAATAGTGGTACTTGTAGTAACGTTAACCAAGGTATTCTTGTAGCAAACGTAACAGGCGGCACCCCTGGCTTCACTTATCTATGGAGTAATGGTGCTACTACTGCTACGGCCTCTAACCTTGCTCCTGGCACCTACTCTGTAACTGTGACGGATGCCAATGGCTGTACCGAAAACGCCTTCGCTGCGGTAACGACCTTCCCGGCTCCAAGCTGTAGTGTGACGGTGGATTCAGAATCAACCCTCGGCGATAATGGTGCCGTAACAGTAAATGTAAGTGGCGGTACCGCTCCGTTTACTTATGACTGGAGCAATGGTGGCGACACCCAAAGCTTGACTGGCCTGGCTCCTGGTACCTACTCTGTAACGGTAACCGATGCCAATGGCTGTCAGACTATCTGTTCTGCTACCCTTGACCCACTCGCTGGCCTGGGGAACTACGTCTGGGAAGACATCGACCACGATGGTCAGCAGGATGACTTCGAACCACCAGTACCAGGTGTGACCGTTAACTTGAAAGATGCAGATGGCAACGTCATCGCTACTACGGTAACGGATGACAACGGTGAGTACTACTTCTTGGGCCTCGATCCAGGCACCTACTCTGTGCAGTTTGTTATTCCTGATGGCTTTGACTATACTTCTTCCAACCAGGGAGATGATGCGCTAGATAACGATATCGAGCCGGGCATGAACGGCATGACGGCCAACTATACACTTGATCCCGGTGAAATTGACCTCACCATTGATGGCGGTATCTATGTACCACCAAATGGTGTAATCAGTGACCCTTGTAGTTGCTTGAATAACTCTACTACGGAGGACGATGGTCAGTTCAGTGAGATCTTCACCATCCGCTCTTATCCAAATGAGACTTGGACCATTATTGATGGTAGTGGCATGTTTTTCGCACCAAATGGAGATCCTCCAAATGCTCCTGTTCCAGTTACTTTCCCACAACCTACCGTTGAAGTGGAGCCAGGGGTATATGAGTTTGCCTTCCGCTTAGTGGATGAGGTCATGTACAGCGTGGTAACCACAAACGGATTTGACACGCTATCAATCAGTAATATTTGTGAATATCCTACCGTAAACATCGATGAGTTGCCTCCAGCAGACTTATGTTTGGCGGATGCCCCAATCCAGTTGGGTGCGAATCCAAACATTCCGGGTAACATGCTCTTTACCGTGAACGGAGAAATCACCACGGAGATCGACCCACTAGTACTCGGTACCGGAGATTTTGAACTGATTGCAACCCTGATTCCACTCGACATAGAAGAGTGTGAAGCAACAATAGTAACTCAATTTACCATCACCGATGATTGTTTGGCAACCGTGGGCGACCGCGTCTGGCTAGACTTGAATTGCGATGGTGTACAAGGAGGAAACGAGCCTGGTGTTCCTGGTGTGGAAGTAACCATTACTGGTACGGCCGAATTCAACGATCCCGATGTAAACATCACAACCTTCACGGACGCTAACGGTAATTTCTTCTTTAATGTACCTCCGGGCAACTACAAGTTGACTTTCGGCGAAGTACCTGGTTTTGATCTCACAACGCCTAATCAAGGCGGCAATGATGAATTGGATAGTGATGTGAATCCAGTGACCTTGATGACCGACTTCTTCAACCTGGATCCGGACGAAGAGAACTTTAGCTTCGATATGGGACTTTGCCCAGAGTGTGTGAATATCACCTACCCTGGTGCTATTGGAGAAGACCAGTACTTGTGTGCTCCTGGTAACGACCCTGAACCATTTGTGAGTCTCGATGAACCATCGGGTGGTGAAGGTGAAATTGAGTACCTATGGATGTTTACCAATGGTTTCCCTAATACTCCGATCCAAACCTGGACACCGATTCCGAACTCTAACTCGCCGACATACGATGCAGGACCACTATTCTTCACAACCTACTTCGCACGTTGTGCGCGTATTGAAGAGTGTGGACCATTCCTGGAGTCCAACATCATAGTTGTAGAAGTGGGTGACGAAACAGAAGCGATCATTAACGGCCCTGGCTTGGTATGTTGGAATGAGCCGACCACTTTCGTAGCGGAAGACTTAGAGCCATTCAGCGAAGTAACCTGGAACTTCAGCGGTGGTGCTACACCATCTACCGTGAGTGGGCCAGAAGCTACAGTGACTTGGACCAATGTTGGCGTGTTTGAAGTAGAGTTGATTGTCACAGTTGACGGCTGTTCTGCTTACGACTATAAGACGATCACCATTACTACCTCTCCTACAATCTGTGGTCAGGGACTGGTGATTGACAGTGATGTAACCAACCCCGAAGCTGGCCAGATCATGGTTTCTTGGGAAATGAATGCCAATATCCCAGGCTTAAGTTATCATGTCGAGCACTCTGCAGACGGGGAAAACTTTGAGCATGTAGCTACGGTAACGGATCCGGTCAATGCCTTAAACGGCATTCATTACTTCGAATTCTACTCAGAGGCACCAAAGCGTGGTTTGAACTACTACCGCGTACAAATAGAGGATGAGCAAAGCAATACGGCTTACTCCAATATTGAGGAAGTGGTCTTGTACAACGATTCGAAGATCGCTATGCTTTATCCGAACCCGGTAGAAGATGTATTGACACTCGAACTGTTCGACACCTTTGACGAGCAAGACGTGACGCTGGAAATCTTCTCGGTAAGTGGTAAGCAGATGGCCACACTAGAAATAGACGCTGAACAACGTCGTATGCAATTAGACTTCAACGCTTACCCAGCGGGAGTTTATCTGGTACGCTTACGTTTAGGTGAGACTAATATTCGGACAATGAAAGTGGTGAAGCGTAAGTAAACCACTCCATATAAACTGATGATCGGGCGCTTGGTATTACACCAAGGGCCCGATTGTCTTTTCAGGGGGAACCAGATTTTAGCAATTATCTAAAGGACGATCAACTTTGTGACAAGGAGTATTGGAGTACCTAAAAATCAGTAGTTTCAGCTAACAAAAATTAGTCATTTCACACTGCTGCGCTACTAATTTTACGGTGTTTTGAACTAAAAAAACCACGAAACCTTACCTTTGCGGCGCAAATTGAGCAAAATGATTAAGACGGATATTCTCATTATCGGAGCTGGGCCAGTTGGGCTCTTTACTGTATTCGAAGCAGGATTGCTAAAATTGCGCTGCCATTTGGTAGACGCACTCCCGATGGCCGGTGGACAGCTTACTGAGATTTACCCTAAAAAGCCTATCTATGATATTCCTGGCTACCCCTCAATTCTAGCTGGAGAGTTAGTAGATAACCTGATGGAGCAAATTGCCCCTTTCAAGCCTGGTTTCACCTTAGGTGAGCGCGCTGAAAGCATTGAGAAGGTGGGTGAGAAAATGTACTGTCTAACCACTAGTCGAGGTACGCAAATTGAAGCGCCAGTGATCTGCATCGCAGCAGGCCTGGGTTGCTTTGAGCCGCGCAAACCACCGATTTCCAATCTCGCATCATTCGAAGATAATGGCGTTGAGTACATCATCCGCGACCCTGAACTCTACCGCAAGAAGCGGGTCGTAGTAGCGGGAGGCGGGGACTCAGCCTTAGACTGGACCATCATTCTAGCTGATATTGCCGACGAGGTAACCCTGATCCACCGTCGGGAGTCCTTCCGCGGCGCGCTGGATAGCGTGGAAAAGGTACATGACCTGGCCAAAGCCGGAAAAATCAACCTGCTCACCAACGCTCAAGCGGTGGGTCTCCGTGGCAATGGTAAGCTTACGGATGTAGTGATTAAGCAAAAAGAATCCGGCGAAGTCATCAAATCTACCGATCACTTCATTCCGCTCTTTGGCCTCTCCCCAAAACTTGGCCCCATTGCCGACTGGGGTTTAACCATTGATAAGAATGCCATTGTAGTTAATACCGAGGATTACAGCACCGGTGTACCCGGCATCTACGCTATAGGAGATATCAATACCTACACCGGTAAGCTTAAGCTGATTTTATGTGGTTTTCACGAAGGCACTCTAGCCGTACAATCTGCCTTCAAATACATTTATCCCGACCAGAAGCTCAGCTTTAAGTATACGACGGTGAATGGGGTGAATGGGTTTGAGTAGTTAGTGAATTTAGTTGGGTTAGTTAAATTGGTGGATTTAGTTCGAGAGTTCTAGCCCCTTATATGCTCTTCTATGCCTCAAATGGTTCAAAAAACCTTGGTATCTAAGGTGGTTTAAAGGTTTGATGCTTCCATTCCTATATGCAATTGGATATTAGCAATTTTCAACCAAAAACCGCCATTTTTCTGCAGGTACGCTGGTTTTTCAATCTCCTCTAGCTGTAGCAAATCGCAATAAAACCCACGTGCTTCGGCTTCTTTTCCTATTGGTATACAAACTTGGACATGATCTAGTCTTTTGAATTTTATCTTCATAGCTATTAGGTTAAATACGCTTAAAAAACATAGGTGTCTAGTCAAATTGCAAAGATCTGGACTAGCAGCCAGGTCCGCTATGCGCAAGGGTTCTGTAAATCGAGCGTGCATATATTCACAGATCGTCTGAATTCGTTCCCCACTATCATCACTCAACGGCACATGGTGATTACAGAGACCATCCTAGTCAACAATCTACCCAAAGAATTCCTAGGCAGCTATCATCATGAGCATATGGATAATACGAGGCGCTGTCAATTCATAACGCTGTATGATGGAAAAACGCGCTACGATTCGCACATTGAGTACACAGCCTTCCGTGGTTTCTTTCCTAAGCTATTTGCTACGCTGTTTCCAAGTATGTTTAAGAAGTGGTTGGATAATTTTAAGTAGGGTATTGAAATTTTAGTTTAATACTCTAGATTTTAACGCTAATTTCCCGTCCGACGAAGCTTTATGCGAAGTCCGACCATTCTAATCAACAGCGGCGAGCATAGGCATCGAATACTGA
>JBCBWU010000214.1:0-11863 GCA_039816955.1 Bacteroidota bacterium | reverse complement strand
TGGAGGTCAAGGTCTTGGCCCCGCGCGCCGTGATGTGGCCACATCACGGCGCGCGGGGCCAAGACCTTGACCTCCAACACCAATCGGTAAAGCACGACCATCCGCATAACCAAAATCCGGGTGATGGCAAGTTGCACAAGACACATCCAGTTCACCTGACAAAATTGGATCCCAGAACAGTAAGCGGCCCAGTTCCTCCAGTTCATCTTGGTCTACTCCGGGCTCACTAGGGTTATTAGGGTTACCACCATTCGGATTATTAATGTCTACGACATCGTCATCATCAAAGGAAAAGTCCTCATCTGGTTGACAAGCGGTGAAGAGCAAAGAGACGGCTACCGCAAAGACTAGCATCCACTTCATATTTGTTTGAGTTTTGTTTGATTTTCTGCCGCAGAGACGCATTGCAATGCGTCTTTTCGACAATGGCAACAATCGATGAATTTTGATCACCATATTCACGAACCGATCAATGATTCATGCTGGTTAACAAGTGGAGAAGTCTAAGCGATAAACTGTTCTTTTGATGATGAAATGGCAGTGTTCACTACCCGATTTGTAGTAAAGACCAACGAAGGAGAGAAAGACCCACCCAGGAGTAGAAAAAAATCAAAGTATCAATAGCGATTACAACTGCAATGCAGAAGGAATCTTTGGTTACCAGCATTCATTGCTATTTTGATTGCTATTGCCATTAAAATTGAAAAGCCCCTACATCCATTGCTGAATGAGGGGCCTCTTCTTTATCCTAAATGAGTTTTACTCAAATGTTATTCCACTTTAATCAATTGACCATTCTGGTCTTGCACAATAAAGGCGGTATCCCAACCCATGGAGCGAGCACGGCTGCGGATATCCCGCGCGGCCGCTAGTGAACCAACGTTGCTCACCAACATAGCGGTCAGATTTCCTTTAGGACGTGAAGTAATGGTACCCAGCGTTTCCGCTTTGGTGCGATCAAAATATTGTGGTTTTGAATATGCAGCCAACTGTACCATATACCCTCCTCTGGTTGTCGAAGGCGGTGGGCTAGTAGGGCCTCCCAGACCCGGATTTGGTCTTCCCGTTCCAGCCGTGGTACTGCCTGCTTCTTGTACAATCCAGGCATCACTATAGCCACGGCCTTTTACATTACGTAGGGCTTGCTCAGCCTCTCCGCGTGAATTGTAAACGCCAAGACGCACTTTGTAGCGGCCTCCATCTTCTACGGCGTATACCTGACCCAGATTATTAAGATCATTGAAACGCGTCAGATCCAATTTACTAATGGCTGCCAACTGCACCGCATAGCCAGGCTGCACATTGGTGGGTCCTCCTTGGTTGCCTCCACCCGTACCAGGGGTTACTGGATTAACTGGATTAGGATTAACAC
Organism: Bacteroidota bacterium; assembly: GCA_039816955.1. Taxonomy (GTDB): domain Bacteria; phylum Bacteroidota; class Bacteroidia; order Chitinophagales; family Saprospiraceae; genus Lewinella. Next base: position 10,491 of record JBCBWU010000214.1, on the reverse strand, counting down.
CAGTACTACCACTTGCGCCGGGCTGCATGCCGATCACACCAAGAACAGAACGATTGTTACCATTCTCAATTGGCAAGGCAAATACGATATCCTGATACCCCGGATTTGTGATTTGATAATCGTAAGTAGTGAAGGGACTCATAGCTACGTAGTAATCCCCACTAACATCTGTAACGGCCTCCATCTGGTTACCCGTATTACGGTTGGTCAAACGAACCACTACTCCTTGCAGTGGAATCCGAGTAGTATAATCGACGATCTTGCCACCATAAGTCTCCGTAATTCTATTCAGATTAACGACTATTTCTTTTTGCTCGCCATTACCACTAGTGGCCAAGGGAACGGTTGTACTAGAATAGCCATCTTTTCTGACTACCAAATTGCAATTCAGGCCTTGCATAGCTTGGAAGGAATATAACCCCTCCGGGCTAGCTTGATAAGCACCTTCTCCACACTCTACAAAGTCAACAATTGCGCTAGGCAGTGGATTTCCATCAGAAGCATTCTTGATGACCAGGGTCACATTGTCGGCAGAGCGGGTAACACGATAAATATCTTCGTTGCCACTACCACCCGTGCGGTTACTGACTACGTAACCGATGTTACGCGCGTCATCAGAGAGGTAGCCGTAATCATCGCGTGGTGAGTTGATGGCTGCTCCCATATGAAAAATCTGAGTCCAGCGACCGTCCTCCTGCTGGGAACGAAAGACATCAAATCCGCCTAAACCATGGTGCCAATCAGAAGAGAAAAACAGGTTAACTCCATCGAAGAAGGGGGTAATTTCATTTCCGGGAGAGTTCACTACCGGGCCTAAGTTTTCGGGTGTACTCCAGGAGTTACCCACCAAATAGGAAGCATAGATATCATAACCTCCAAAACCACCGGGGCGATCAGATGCGTAGTAGATGCCTTTTCCGTCGGGCGTAAAGGTGGCAAAACCAGTAGAATATTCTGACCCATTAAATGGGAACGGACGCACATCAATCCATTCGCCGCTGGCGCTCACTGTTGCCTGGAATAGCGCTAATTGCATTCCGCTTGAAGGAATCTGGCGGGTGCCATCCACAAAGTTATTGCGGGTAAAAACTACTCGTGTACCATCTGGAGAGTAAGATACCGGCCCGGGGTTACCTCCACTGATGGTGTAACCATTGCGTAGTAGATATGGGATAGCCAGGAAACGGTCCTGACCAATCGTAGCCACCAGTAGGCTGTTTCCGGCATTACCGGAGAAAGTGCCCGGAGAGGTGAGATCGGTTCGAGCCGAGCTGAAGACCACTTGATCGTTTCCAGCTAAGCTGATCCCAAAATCAGAAGAAGGGGTATTGAGCAATTCCGGCGTCACATTGAATCCGGAGGTGGCCGTGATCTGGCCCTTGGCAAATTCACAGCTTTGGCTGTACTGGTTACCTACCATTGCGTCCACATCACGTGCGTAAGTAGCGTACCATTGTCTGGCTTCGTCATAACGCCCCAGGGCTCGAAGAACGTGACCAAACTCCAAAAAGTGCTGTCGATTTACATCACGTTGTCGAACAGCTTGTGCGTAGTAGCGTGCCGCTTCTTCCATCATATTTAAATGGCGGTAACAGTCGGCGATTTTACCGAGTGCCTCTGCATCATCAGGACGTCTTTCCAGCGCGGCTAGGTAGGACTGAATAGCCAGGTTGTAAGCGTTGATATCGTACTGCTTGTTCGCGGTACGCATCGAGGAGCGGAACTGCGCTGCGGCCGGAGTACTCAGCCCCAGCAATAGGGTAATTACCAGTGCAATTGGAAAAATTCTCATAAAATCGTTGCGTAATTTAGGTAATAGGCGGCGACCAATGGCCTGTAGCCCTGTTTTGGTAAATGTAGTGCTCAATTTTGTTATTTACAAACGAGCTGTTTGCAAACAAAGATTGTGGTAGCAGATGCGACTTGAATAGATTTAGAAACAAGGCCGCTGCCCAGGCTGACTGGTTGCGGATACAAAAGCCACGCAAATGCGGATTAGCGTTGACGCAACTACGCCATACTACTCTTTACTAAGAAGATGTCTTCGGTGCACTGCCCCTAGCGATTATTCTGCCCAACCCGCTCTGCGATTACCCGAAATTCCGTACGGCGATTGAGTTGGTGTTCTTCTTCACTACAGTCTACTCCATTGGTACAAGCATTCACCGGGCGTGTTTCACCGTAACCACGAGCTTGTAAACGTGAATCGGCAATGCCTTTATCAACGAGAAAACGAACAATGGCATTAGCCCGTCTTTGCGATAGCCGATTATTGAATGCATCTGTACCTCTAGAGTCGGTGTGTGAACCAATCTCTACCACTATCTCGGGGTTGCGATCCAGGAGCCAATACAGTCGGTTGAGCTCTGCAATTGCCTCGGGACGAACACTGGCCCGGCCCAGATCATAGTACACATTGAGCAGATACGGTATGGCCTGCTCCGCATCTTCGTACACCTGGCGGCCAACTTGGAAATCCGAATTATTAGGACCGTTAGTAGGTAAATCTTGATCGGCCTGCAAGCGATAGGGCGTGAGGTAAAAAGTATCACGATAGGGCCACTGTGCACTACAGAATTGTTGGGGCCAAACGGTAAAGAAATAACCGTCTGCACTAGCCGACAGCTCAAAGCAGCATTCAGAGTCGGCGAGATAAGAGAAATAGCCGGTGTCATCAGTAGTCAGTCGCACACTCATGGTGCAGTCTACTCCTTCCAGCGACAAATCAGCTCCAGCAATGGGTGCTCCCGTCAATTCATCCAGTAAAAGACCTTCTAAGAGCGCACCATCTTGATTATCCGCCCAGCGGCTATCCTCGGCCGGCTTCAACACCCATTTCACGGCTAATTGGTCCTGATCAGGGGCGGCAGCTGAAGCACAAATTTCAAGCGGATTATCCGCGTAGCGTTCGTCGCGCAGCCTCAGATAACGGCAATCATTGGCAGTTAACCAAGTGGTCCACTTACCTTCTTCGTTACTGAACAAAAGGTACTCTTCTCCGCGCACCGCAATGGGTAAAGACTCGCGAATAGCGATACTGTCCGCCGCCAGTAACTGTATCTCTAGTTGAATACGTCTTTCCTGGAAGGCATAGATATCATCACTTCCCCGGCCGCCTGCTCGATTGGAAGTAAAGAAACCATAGCTACCGTCAGCTTGCCGAACCAGCGCGAAATCGTCAGCTTTAGAGTTCAGTGGTTGCCCTAGGTTTTGACTCTTGCCCCATTGTCCTTCGCCCAAGTCTTCTGCCCGGAAAATATCCAAGCCACCCAAGCCCAAATGTCCATCACTGGCAAAATACAATTCACCATCATGATCGTAATAGGGATAGAGTTCGTCCCCTTCTGTATTGACTTTGGGACCCAGGTTAATGGGACTACTCCAGCCTAATCCTAAGCGATCTGCGTAGTAAATATCTTTCCCACCAAATCCTCCTGGGCGATCAGAACTAAAGAACAGCCGCTGCCCATCTGGAGATAGAGCAGGGTGGGCTGTACTGAATCTTTGGCTGTTAAATGGCAAGGCCTCCGGAACCGACCAAGTACTATCCGCCCCCAGGCGAGCCACCATTACCTCTAAGCGCCGTACCGGACGCTTTTCATCCAACGCTTGTTCCTGGTTGCGGGTAAAGTAGACTTCCGTAAAATCGGGATTAAAAGATAGGATGGCCTCGTTGAAATTACCATTGAGGACATCAGAAAACCCCTGCATAGGTTCGTAAGACAAGCTGATACCATCCGGACGATCTTCCGCCAATGGGCGGGTGAAGAATAAATCATAATACGCTTCTCGACGTTTTTCCCCTTCTCGTACCGAGCCAAAAACTAAACCATCGTTGTAAAAAGCGGGAGCTAGATCACTGTACGGGCCATTAAAGTTGGGAGCAGAAACCCGAATCTGGTTATTGACACCAGTCTCCAAAGCTTCATAGAGTGCACATACATCTTGAAGCTCTAGCTGGCGTTCGTCGTAGGGTTTGCGGCGTAGGAATTCTCGAAAAGCGGCCTGGGCAGCTTCACATTCTCCTTGCTGAAAAAGCACATGGCCGTAATCGTAGAAAGTGGCAGCTTGTACCTCCGGAAGTTCCAGCGCTTTAGCGTACCAAGAGGCAGATTCCTGTAGTTGATTTTGTTTTCGGTGAGCTACCGCAATACCCAAAACAGGTTCTAAAGACTGATCATCTTTACGATGTAGCTTCTCGTAGACGGAAATTGCTTTTTCGTACTGTAAGGTCTCCATTAATAGAGCTGCCTTACGTAGCTTACCCTTTTGCGCGGGCAGCGTCGCAGCAAAGCAAATGCTTAGGCAGAGGAGTAATAATCTGGCTGTTAGTTTTCTCATCTCAATCTTAGGGTCAAATCCGCACAAAATGAGGGTTCTGCCCAAAGGCTCCCCCTTCCGAGTTTGGTGTTTCTAGTGTGTACGCTTACCTGGACGCTTAGGGTACCGTCATGCAAGTGAAGCCAGCTTTTGAAGTGGAGATTTAGTAAGAGGGTTGCGAAGAATCGCATAAAGCAATCTGCATCAGTCGCTTAGCAGCATCACTTACTATAAATATTCATACGCAACAACTACAAATATGTTACAAATATAATCTATTTCACTTCGCCATGCTCATTTTTACCAGACAGTATGACTATCTTTTGCCGTTCATTCACTAGCTCAGCCTTCTCATGCGTAAAATTGCCGTCTTCCCGGGGTCTTTTGATCCAATCACCCAAGGACACTTCGATTTAGTGCTACGTGCCATGCCGCTGTTCGACGAAATAGTGGTGGCCATTGGCGTCAATTCCCAAAAGAGATCTCTCTTCGATCTGGAACAACGCAAACAATGGATTCAGAAGGTCTTCCAATCCTATTCGCAAATAAAAGTGGACACCTTTGATGGTCTTACCGCCCACTTCTGCCAAAAGATTGGGGCGCAATACTTACTAAGAGGATTACGTAATGCCTCTGATTTCGACTACGAAAAGACCATCTCCCAGCTCAACCACATTGTAGGTGGCGGTATCGAGACCGTTTTCTTAATTAGCCAACCGGCCTATTCGCACATCAGTAGTACCATCGTGCGTGAGATCATTAAGGGTGGTGGAGATGCTTCACCCTTCTTGCCACCGGGAATTGACTTATAGGTTAGAACGCTGAAATAAGAAATTAGAAATGTGAGGTCTTGTATTTCCTACTTCTAACTTCCTATTTCTTATTCTTAAAGCTCTACTTCTTCTTCCACATCAACCGGTAAGGTAATGGGAATACCAGCGAACTTGACCACTATCTCGCCCTGGTAGTGGACGTCCACTTTTCTGGAAAGAACAGCGTTGATGATTCCTCCCAGCGCGCCATTACGGTCGTTCTCGAAAATGGTTTTGGGGGCCACATTACAAACCAGTGGCAAGCTAAAATCTGATTCAGCCGGCACGGGGATAGTGGTTGTCTGCTTGATATCGGCTGCTGGAATATCATTAACGACAACCTGAATATCAGTGGAGACTACCTCACCGCCAAAAGCATTGGGGTTGTAGTACTGTGCCTCACCAGAAAGTGTGATTCGTTTCGTGGAGATCATATCTGCGTTGATTTCCGAGAAACCTTTATAAACAGGTTCTTGTGGTCCAGAGCAGTTAACTAGCGTAAACATGCTGATTAACCATACGAGATATGAAAGTCGATTTATATACATCATAAATTGCGTGCTTATAACTAATGGTTTTGCAAGGGAACAGCCAAGTCCTGGTGTGTAGGTTAGGACAAATATTTTAATTTTGTTGCAACGATTCTACGACATCCTAATGATTATACCCAAAAGCAACAACTTCTACACTATCAAACTCCCTCTTCCCTCCATTTTCGTCGCGTTGGCGTTTCTGCTATCCGCACCAATGCAGGCACAGCCCAACGCCGTACTGAGTAATCCCAGTACTTGTGGCCTCAATGAGCCCTTAACCGACAATACCTGCCCCGAAAACGTCAACTTTTACAATCCTGATGTCTTTGAGATTCTGGTAACCAATGCACCGGGCACTCAACTAGGCGTAGATGTTTATCTGGATGAAGTTCGACTTTTAATTGAACACGAGTGGGTCAGTGATGTCAATGTAGCTTTGCGATCTCCCGGAGGGGAAACAGTAGAGCTTTTTGGAAACATTGGTGGCAATGGTGACAACTTTGGTGATACCAGCCTGGTCAACTGTAGCGGAGCTATGGTCTTAAAACTAGCCGCCTGCGACCTGATCGCCGATGCCGTCCCTCCCTTCGCTGACAAGCCCTACCGGGCCATGAATGACTTTTACGATTTCAACGACGGGCAAACTAATCCGAACGGCACCTGGGAGTTACTTATCTGTGATGATCTAGAAGATGATGTTGGCGTTTTGCAATATATAGAGTTGGTCTTTGCTCCCTTAAGTTGCTTACCTGTACAGGATTTGATTCTCCTTAATCAGGATACGACCTCAGCTACCTTTTCTTACGAACCTGAAGTACTTTGCGGCTCTGCGCTCGTGGAGATTGGACCACCTGGCTTTACCCCGGGCATGGGTGCAAGCCCAGGAGAAGATGGGGAAGTATTCTCAGTAGGTTGTCCTCCTTTCACCCTCACTGGACTTCCGGAGGATGCTGACTTTGACATTTACATCAGAAGGCTTTGTAACGGTGGTACGACCTTCTCCGCTAATTCCTGCGGAAGTAGCTTCCAGACGGGTTGTGCACCGGCTAATACAACTCACCTCGAAACGTTTGATCAACAATTGACTTGTACTACGCAGTGTGGAACTGCCTGCACCACCACCGGGCAGTGGCGCAACGTGGAAGGCGACGATTTTGACTGGATTGTTCACACCGGATCAACGCCTACCTTGATTGGTACGGGCCCCGATGATGACATCACCGAAGGTGGTAATTATGTCTATATCGAAGCTAACGGATCTCAATGTGCCCAAGGTGCAGAAGCCTACCTACAGAGTAGCTGTATAATCTTAGACAAACAAGGAACTGATTCTTGTCACCTGTCCTTTTATTATCACATGTCCGGGCTCAACTCGGGTTCGCTACGAGTTGAAGCATCTGATGATGGCGGTCTTTCCTGGACCCCACAATGGCAGGTAAATGGCCGCCAGGGTGCGGATTGGCAGAATGCTTACGTAAGCCTAGCAGACTATACGGATGGTACAGCGCTCCAATTAAGACTCGTTGCTAATAAGGGGGATGGTATCTTCGGTGATATTGCTATTGATCACATTAGACTACACGGCAGTCAACTGCTTGACTTTCCAACCAATCTGATGTACGTTGATAGTGATGATGACGGCTTTGGTGCGCCGGGTGATTTTATTCTCACTTGTCTGTCAGTTCCACCAGATGGTTTCGCCTTCGACAATACAGATTGTGATGATTCTCGCCCCGAAGTAAATCCTGATGCCGAGGAGATTCCTTGCAACGGCATTGACGAAAACTGCAACCTGGGTGAACAGGATGATGATTTGATCCTACCCGTCCCCATAATGACGAGTGATACGGTCTGCTCAGGAATATTACCCACTATCAGCGCGGCCGCTGATCCCGAATTTCAGGTCTTTTGGTATACCGAAGCGGACCGCTCCAGCGGCATTGTTTGGGTGGGCAACACCTACCAACCGCAGTTACCTGCCAATACCACAGCCTTCCCACAGGTATATACTTTCTATGCGGAAGTCACCAACTTTGTCTGTACAACACCGATACTAGGTGAAGCAACGGTGGTGATTTTGCCAGAGCCGCTGGGTCAAGTAGAAAATACGCCCCAGGTGTGCCCAGGAGATGTGTTTGACCTAGCGTCGATTAACATTATGGATATTCGCTTTACCGGGGCCAGCCTTAGTTTTCATACGGAAAGTCCGGCCAGTGGTGGCAATCAATTGATTAGTACCGAGGTTCACCTGGTCAGTGATTCCAGTTTTGTGTACTTACTGACGAGTCCAGATGGCTGTCTGTTTGAAGATGAACTAACGGTTTCTTTGCGAGACCTACCGGAAATTTCCTTCCTCCCTGCTGATTCCTTCTCACTTTGTAGAGATCTACAAGACACCATCTTCGCCGAAGCATCCGGCGGAGTCCCTCCTTACAGCTATTCTTGGGAAAACGGCAGAACCACTCCAACCTTTCCAGTACAAGCTGCAGCACAAGCTGGGCTCCTGCAGGAATTTGCGCTGGCTGTCACTGATGCGCAGGGGTGTATAGTACGCGATACTGCCCTATTGCAAACAACCAATAATATTGATTCCCTACGGGCCTTTACTACTCCGGTTACTACCTGTGAAGGAAGTGATGGTACCATTACTGTTGTACCACTGAACGGTTTACCACCCTTTTCTTACGTCTGGGAGGATGAAAGCGGCAATAGTGATTTCGGTAATGGCATTGCCGATACCATCCGTATTGTTGATTTGCCCCAAAACACTTATCGCGTCACTATTACAGACTCATCCGCCGAGGGCTGTGAGGTTCAATTGCGAAGTTTAAGGATTCAGGGACCAGGATTCCAGGTTGGAGAAACGACCCTCTCCTCCCCTACTTGTGCCGGATTTGCGGATGGAGAGATATGCCTGGACGTTTCCGGAAACGGAAATTTGAGCTATACCTGGTCAGATGCCCAAACAACCGCCTGCGCGGAAAACCTGGTAGCGGGTAGCTACTCCGTCACCATCACCAATGGAGAATGTACGACCATTGAATCTTACGAATTGACGGAACCAGACAGCCTCAAAGTGCTGGTACAAAGTGACAGCCCGAGTTGTTCTGATGCTGATGATGGGGCTCTGATGGTCAGTGGTTTTGGTGGAACCCCTGGATATGAATATCGATGGGAGAATGGCTTCATCATTCCGCAACGCTTAAACTTAACTGCTGGTCAGTACCCGCTCACCATAACAGATAACAACAATTGCCAACTCATCGATGTCATTGAACTGACTGCTCCCGAGCCTTTGTCGATTCAATTGGACTCCTTGGTGAATAGCTCTTGCCCCGGTGAAAAAGACGGCTTGATTCGCGTTTCGGGATTGGGTGGAACGGCACCTTACCAGTTTGTTTGGGCAGATGGCAACACTGCTCCCCTTCGCATTGGACTAGATGCAACTGACTATGAAGTTACCGTCACTGACTTCAATGGTTGTACTAGTTCGGCAAGTTTTACGATAGCGCCCGCGGTACCTCTAGAGATTGCGGTTGACAATTTGACACAGCCCTTATGCCGCGGAGATGAAACTGGTGCCATTAACCTCTTGGCGAGCGGTGGGAGCCCACCTTATCTCTTTAACTGGAGCGATGGTGTAGTCGGGAACCAAGCTGACCGAAACAACTTGCCGGTTGACAATTATTGGGTCATTCTTTCGGACGCAAATGGCTGTTTATCCGATACACTCTTTATTGATCTGGAACCACAGTCCAACCTGATACTCAGTGCGGTACTAACCGAGCCTTCCTGCGTTGGTCTAAGCGACGGAGCCATTTCCATCAGCGCCAGCGGCGTAGAACCGCAGCAATACGCCTGGTCAAACGGAGTCAATAATGCGCTGAATGACAACATTCCCGTGGGGAGTTACAATTTAATCGTTACCGATGCCCGTGGCTGCCTCGCTGATACTACGATCCAGCTCAATGCAGAGCAAGTATTTTTGATTAACTCCACAGTAGTTCAGCCCTCTTGCTTTGGTGTGAATGACGGTATTATTGATCAGACCTTGATTCAACAGGGACAGCCTCCGTTTCAGTTCTTCTGGAATTTTGATAATTCGCAGCACGTTGATCAGATGTTCCTGGGACCAGGCGACTATCAGTTTACTGTAACCGATGCCGTAGGCTGTTCTTTTACATCCGACACATTCCGTCTTTCCTATCCAGAGCCACTAAGCTTGGAGGTGATCGACTTTTTGGATATTACCTGTAATGGTGACGAAAACGGCTATATCGAGACTCAGTTGCACGGCGGCACAGCTCCGTACAACTTCAACTGGATCGGCACTGGCAATACTACTCCCACCCTAGCCGGCGTAGGTGCGGGTGAATACCGACTATCCGTAACGGATGCGCGTGGCTGTGATTTTGACACCACTTTCGTCCTCACCGATCCAGACCTGATCAGTATACAGGCGGAATTACAAGCTGGAAACGTCTGTGATCCAGATGATCCGGATGTTTTGGTAAGTCAAGTGCAAGGTGGCGTAGGCCCCTATCAATACCTATGGACTGGACGTATAACCGACCAGACGATTTTGGATCCAACTCCAGGAGATTACGTCTTGACCATAGTAGATGCCAACGGCTGTTTAGGGATCTCCGCCACCGTCAAAGTGCCGGAACGAGACCCACCGCTGGTCCTGGATAGTTTTGTGGTACAACAAGTAAGCTGCTTTGAAGGAAATGACGCTACACTTAGCGCCTTTACCAGTGGCGGATCAGGGCGATTGCGTTATCACTTTACGCCCACTTATATTGAAGAAACGGATACCAACCAGC
>JBCBWU010000213.1:0-11990 GCA_039816955.1 Bacteroidota bacterium | reverse complement strand
TAAAAGACCTGACAATTTGAGAATCCCTACTTCCCTCCTCAAGTGGATTATAGTCGGCCCAGAACTTTTCTTTGATCTTTAGGAGGAGTATCATCATTAGATTCCCCAGAATCTTACTTTTAAACCTAGAGTCGCCGTAAAATTCGGCCCAAATTTGCTGATAGAGGCTCGCGATATTTTCAAAATCCTCCGTTGGCAGCTCCTGTGGAGGTACTTTTTCGGCCAGCAGAAAAGGGAAAGCCTCATAAATATCGGGCTGCACATCTTCCCTGAGGAAACGTTCCGTTAGGGTAATAATAAAGGCTTCTTTAGAGGCTAGGAGTTCATACGACTTAAGGTGTCCGGGATTGGTAAAATAGATGCTTTGTGAGCCAAAAGGAAACCGATTATTATCCAGATAATAAACGCCAGCACCAGATTTAGTGAGGATGAAGGAAAAGTAGTCCGCGCGTAGTTTAGGTGAGCTAAAGGGTAGCTGCTCGTGTATCGCCGGAACGCTCAGAATTGCAAAATCCATTGCTCCTGTAAAGGGCAAGTTCAGCGTTTGGTACAGATCCGCAATAGTATGATGGATAATTTTTTCCATTCCCTTTGGTGGTATCGCTTTAATCGTCAAGCTGTCGACTGAACAATAGACCTTCCCATTTTACGAAAAATCCTAATTATCGCTGCAGATCATAAGTAATAATTTGCATACCATCTGTAAAATGCTCCCGCTCCGTCAGGTGCCACTTCGCTTTGGTTTTGGAGTCACCAAACAGCGGTATTCCTTCACCAATGAGAATTGGGTTTAATTTTAGTTTCAATTGATCAACTAACCCATTTCGCAACTTCCAAATCATAGGTAGACAAATCTGTAAAGACAAAATTGTTTTCCATTCCTTCATTTGTAGGTCCCCGTTGCTTACGCAACATGTAGAAGTGCTTGAATATTGTTGCCCGTAAGGAGTTGCACGTGTTTGGTAATTTTCTCAACAGGCCAGTCCCACCAGCATATATCCAATAGCATTTTTATGGTATCCTCTGGGAAACGCTTTCTTATTTCTTGTGCCGGGTTTCCACCAACAATCGAATAGGGAGCAACGTCTTTGGTCACCACCGCCTTAGTGGCAATAATGGCTCCATCTCCAATGGCAACCCCCGGCATGATGGTAGCGCCGTAACCAATCCATACATCATTACCAACGGTGGTATCCCCTTTTACCGGGTACTCCTTTCCTTCCATAGCGTTGGCCCAGTCCGCCCCAAAAATAGCGAAGGGGTAGGTGGAGATGGCATCGCTGAGATGATTGGCACCATTCATAATGAAAGTTACATCGGAGGCAATCATGCAAAACTTACCAATAATTAGTTTATCACCCGTGAAGTCGAATAGATACTTCACGTTTCTCTCAAAGTTCTCTACCGTTTCGAAATCATCGTAGTAGGTATAATCACCAACAATGATGTTGGGGTTCGTCACCACATTCTTCAAGAAGCAAAGTCGATCATAGTTTTGGAGTGGAAACTTAGTGTGCTTGTCGGGTACATTCATTTTTGAAGCGATACGTTTTGGTGTTACAGAAGTAAGAGCTCACCGCAAATCTACTTCACACCAAATGAATCCTCAAACAGAGCTGCCGAAATCAAAAAAGGCCATCCCACCGTTTGGCAGAATGACCTTTTACTTCGTTTTGTCTTATGCTTAGCCGTTCTCCAGGGCAGCGGCACCACCAACGATCTCGAGGATTTCGTTGGTAATCGCTTCCTGACGGGCTTTATTGTAAGAAATTTTCAACTCGCGGAGCAGTTCGTTGGCATTCTCCGTAGCAGAGTCCATCGCCGTCATGCGGGCACCGTGCTCAGAAGCGTGGGTGTCCAGGTTGAACTTGTGAAACTGTGTCTGTAGAATGCTTGGTACCAAGTGACTCAACAGCCCCTCTTTGCTTGGCTCGAAGATGTAGTCAGCACGGTGGTTTACTTCGCCCTCTTCCACTTCTACCTTAGGTACGGGTAGAAATGGTACGTGAACAGTATTTTGTACCGCAGCATTGCGGAACTCACCGTAAGCCACCTCCACTGCATCGTAACGGCCGTCCTTAAAGGCATCCATCAAGTAAGAAGCAACGCGCTTGGTATTGTCAAAACTCAGGTCATCAAATAGGTTAACGTAATCGGAAATGATGTTCACTGAGTCAGCGTAGCGCTTATTGAAATACTCGAAGCCTTTCTTGCCAATGAAAAGCATGCTCAAATTACCGCGCTCGTGTACGCGGGAGAACTTGCCATCCATAGCTGCCAAAGCAGCCTTGATTACATTGGAATTGAAGGCACCACACAGACCACGGCTTGAGGTAACCACTACCAGGCATGCACGCTGTACTGGGCGCGCCTGGCCAAAGACAGTGCCGGCATCTCCCTCCAGGTTAGAGAGGATATTGCGTAGCATGGCGTCCAGCTTGTTGGCGTACGGGCGCATCTGCGTAATGGCGTCTTGCGCACGGCGCAACTTGGCCGCCGAAACCATCTTCATGGCTTTGGTAATCTGCTGAGTATTTTTGACCGAAGCAATCCGGTCACGAACTTCTTTTAAGTTAGCCATCAGGGGCAATCTTTATTGTAAACGACACAATGTGCTCCAGGGGAGAGGCACGCCAGCGGCGCACCGTACCTTACTAAAGCTTACTTGTACTGAGCAGTTAGCTCCTTAGCTAGCTCTGCTACTTTGTCCTGATCTTCTTTCTCGTACTTACCAGAAGCGAAGTTAGACAGTACCTCTGGCAGACGGCGGTCCATCTCACCCAGGAAGAACTCTTCAAACTCCTTCACTTTCTCTACAGGTACATCACGCAATAGACCTTTAGTACCCAAGTAGATGATAGCTACCTGCTTACCCACCGTTACTGGAGAGTACTGAGGCTGCTTCAGGATTTCTACGTTACGCTTACCCTTCTCGATTACTGCCAAGGTAGCAGCATCCAGGTCAGAACCGAACTTCGCAAATGCTTCGAGTTCACGGTACTGAGCTTGGTCAAGCTTCAGCGTACCCGATACCTTCTTCATTGATTTCACCTGAGCAGAACCACCTACCCGGCTTACTGAGATACCTACGTTAATCGCAGGGCGGATACCAGCGTTGAAGAGGTTAGACTCCAAGAAGATCTGACCGTCGGTAATAGAAATTACGTTGGTTGGGATATACGCAGAAACGTCACCCGCTTGTGTTTCGATGATTGGCAGGGCAGTCAAAGAACCACCACCTTTTACGATACCTGCTTTACTCAAGCTTTCAGGAAGGTCGTTCATCTGCTGTGCCAAACCGTCGTCAGCAATCACCTTCGCAGCACGCTCTAGTAGGCGACTGTGTAGGTAGAATACGTCACCAGGATAAGCCTCACGGCCCGGAGGACGACGTAGCAATAGTGATACCTCACGGTAAGCTACAGCCTGCTTAGACAAATCATCATAGATGATCAAAGCAGGACGGCCAGTATCGCGGAAGAACTCACCGATACAAGCACCTGAGAAAGGAGCGTAGAACTGCAGTGGTGCAGGATCAGAAGCAGAAGCAGATACGATAGTCGTATAAGGCATCGCACCGTTCTCTTCCAATACACGAGCTACCTGTGCTACGGTTGAAGACTTCTGTCCACAAGCTACGTAGATACAGTATACTGGCTCACCTTTGTCGTAGAATTCTTTCTGGTTCAGGATGGTGTCGATTGCAATCGCAGTCTTACCCGTCTGACGGTCACCGATGATCAACTCCCGCTGGCCACGGCCGATAGGAATCATCGAGTCAATCGCCTTGATACCCGTTTGTAGTGGCTCGTTTACCGGTTGGCGGTAAATTACACCAGGAGCTTTACGCTCTAGTGGCATCTCGTAAGTATCGCCAGTGATTTCACCTTTACCGTCGATCGGCTGACCCAGTGGGTTAACTACGCGGCCCAGGTAACCTTCACCTACTTTGATCGAGGCGATACGGCTGGTGCGGTGTACACGAGAACCTTCGCGAATGTCATCACTAGGGCCCATCAATACAACACCAACATTGTCTTCTTCCAAGTTCAGTACGATGGCCTGAACACCGGTCTCAAATTCTACCAACTCACCGGCACGGGCATTCAACAAGCCGTACACACGTGCGATACCGTCACCTACCTCAAGTACAGTACCGTACTCCTCGAGCTCAGTAGCGCTGTCGAAACCAGACAACTGCTGCTTGAGGATTGCTGATATTTCATCAGGTTTTACGTCAACCATGATTTATACTATTTTAAGAGTAATTACTTTTTTATATCGGTTCAAAAAGAACCTTTCGATATTATTCCGGTGAATACTCCAAAAGCGCTCATTCTCAATCGCTTATTTTGTCGCATTAACCGGAAATCGAAAACTTATTTTTTCACCCTTGCTTAATTCATTCACTAGCTCAATTAGCTAGCCAGGGTGCGCTTCAGATCTTCTAGCTTCTGTACTACACTAGCATCGTAGATCTTACCGCCAATTTCCAGCACAAAACCACCAATCAGCTCCGGATCAACTTCGGTCTCAATCTCCACTTGGCTGTAGGTTGCATCACTTGTCGCCAGCTTAGCTTCTAGCGACTTCAGCGTTGCTGCGTCCATTGGTTTAGCAGTCGTCACCTTAACGGTTGAAATCTGCTTGATCTCTTTGTATTGGGCGATGAAAGCATCCGCAATTTCCGGCAGGTAAGCCTCACGGCCTTTCTTTACCAAAATGTTTAGGAAAGCCATTGTTAGCTCATCGTACTTATCCTTAAACAGAGCGTCTAGAATAGACTGCTTCTTACTAGGCTTTACGATGGGGCTCTTCATCAAGAGATAGAAATCGCGGTTAGCGCTGGCATTCTTGAAGGAAGTAACATCCTCCAGTACCCGCTCCAACTTGCTGTTCTCTTGAGCCAGATCAATCAATGACTTCGCGTAACGACCGGCAATTCTTTGTACTGACATGCGCCTTTATATTGGTTAGATGGTTTGGGGGTTAGAAGGTTAGATGGTTTTAGAAAACACCCTAACAATCTAACTGTCAAACATCCTAACTATTAATTCAACTTAATCTCGTCCACCAAGGTATTCACGAACTTTTCTTGTTCGCTATCGCCAGCCAATTGCTTGCGGATTACCTTCTCGGCAATTTCGATCGCCATTTGACCTACCTGGCTCTTCAGCTCAGACATCGCCACTTTGCGCTGGTTTTCGATCTCCTGCTGTGCGTTGGTTACAATCTTCTTGGCCTCTTCGCGGGCTTGCTCTTTGGCCTCTTTGATCATCTGATCCTTCGTCTCCTTGGCATCCTTGATCATACGAGCACGTTCTTCACGAGCTTCGGTCAGCAGCTTTTTGTTTTCTGCCTGCACATTTGACATCTCTTCACGAGCGCGCTTGGCTTCGTCCAGAGCATCTTGGATGTCATCCTCACGCTTCTTCAGCGCGTTTTGGATAGGCTTGAATGCCATACGACCCAACACAGTCCACAATACAATGAAGATGATCGAGGTCCAGAATACCAAACCCGGATCAGGCTTGATAACAGAAAAGTCAGCTAAGAGAAAAATGTTCATTGTCTATATACTTTGGTCCCGACTCTGCAGGATTAACCATATTTTTTTGGCTTTGATCCGGACCGCAGCCAACCGCTACGGCCCGTGATCAGTTCTTCGTGCACGATGCTAATTAGCCAGCCAATAGACCAACTACGATAGCAAACAGTGCAGCACCTTCCACCAATGCAGCGGTAAGGATCATGTTGTTACGAATATCACCTACAGCTTCTGGCTGGCGAGCGATGGCGTCCATTGCGCGGCTACCAATCAAACCTACACCAATGCCGGCTCCTAATGCGGCGATACCTGCTCCAATTGCACCCATGATAAAGGGATTTTATGGTTAAAAAACATTGCTGTGGGGACGCATTGAAATGCGTCCCTACCGGCAATAAATGAAATTAATGTGCGTGTTCGTGATCGTGGTGCTCGTGCTCCTCTACCGCAGCGCCAATGTAGCTAGCCGTCAGGATAGCAAAGATGAAGGCTTGCAGGAAGGCTACCAGCAATTCGATCAAGTTCATAAAGGCTGTGAAGGCTCCACCAATCACGGCACCGGTAGCGGCACCACCTACACTATTTCCGTTCTCACCGAACAAGAAGATCAAACCAATCAAGCTCAATATGATAATGTGACCAGCAGAGATATTCGCGAACAAACGAATCATCAGCGAGAACGGCTTGATGAACAAACCGAGGATCTCAACTGGCGTCAAAATAATCTTTACCCAAGCAGGGATACCAGGCATCCAGAATATGTGCTCCCAGTAGTGGCCGTTACCATTTACGTTAGTCACAATGAAGGCAAGTACCGCCAATACCAAAGTCACAGCCAGGTTACCCGTTACGTTGGCACCACCAGGAAAGAATGGAACCAATCCCAGCAGGTTGCAGAACAGAATAAAGAAGAACAAGGTCATAATGAAAGGCTGGAAGCGCTCGTACTTGGCTTCACCAATCATCGGCTTGGTTACTTCGTCACGGATAAATACGAAGAAAGGCTCCATGAATGACTGGATACCGCTTGGCGCCCGGCCTTCATTTTTCCGATATCCCTTGGCTACTGCGCTCCAAAGTAGGATCAGTAGGATAGAAGCCAAGATCATGGTGAATACATTCTTGGTAATTGAGAAATCGTAGAAAGAGGTAATACCACCGCCCAGAATACCACCGTCTAGCGTACTAGGCTTGTCAAGCTTCCAAAGCTCACCATCTGCACAAGCGAAGTAGACATCTTTCTCTGTCGTCTTGCCCTTATCATCAGTGGTCGTTTCAACTTCGTGCAGGATACCGTCAATATGAACCTCGCCCATTGGAAAATGCTCATCATTGATACGGTTAACACGGCCGTGGTTCAATACGTAGCGATCAACAGCATAATTACCGTGATGAAACATAGAGGTGGTCCCAGTTGTCCAACCATGCTCTGGAGCATATAGGAAAAGCGGTAGTGGAATATGAACGTGTTTCCAAACATGAAACTCGTTGGCGTCGGCAATGTGGTTCATAACCGTGGAAACTGGATCGTATTCACCATCCTCGGCGTGGCCACCACAACCTTCGCCATGGTCATGATCGTGGTGGTGATCATGATCGTGCTCTGCGGACTCAGTTCCGTGTGAATGATCATCATGATCGTGCTCATGATCCTGGCCTACAAGAGGGGCACTGAACAATACCATTGCCAGAACAAAAAGAAAAGAAGAAAAACGGGCAGATACTTTCACGCTACGTCGCTTTTTGGTCGATTTCTAAAACCTGCGCAAAAGTAGACACTTTAGCCGGTTAAAAAAAGCACCGTTTATCTTTTTTTAACATGAGGGAAACGTAGTGAACGACTGATAGACAGTAAGTTAGGCGGCAGTGGCCCAAGTAGCATAGCGTACATTAGTCAGTTTCTTAAGCTGACCAACATTTGTTTGCCAAAAGCATGGGGTGGCGAAATATTTATTCGTCACAACTTCCTACAAATTTCCTCCCTTACGGAAATATTCTAACAGAAATAGGGCCTATCTGGTAACAGTCTCCACCCATGCCGGCATAAATAAGCGCCCTTGTAATTCACACACCTAAATTCTGGTAGAATGAGAACCGTGACAAAGGCAAGTCTTGCGCTATGGCTTGCCGTACTTATTTGTAGTCTGTCTACATCTTTATGGGCGCAAAACACCCCCATCCCAGCCAAGAAACTGGCCTTTACCCATCCAGAGCTAGACGAAAGCTTTGCCGCTTACGAACTCTATGAAATCGATGCGCAAAAGCTCTATACTCTATCTCAAACGGACACCCGTTTTCAGTTTAACATCCAGTTCACAGACGGTCAAAACTGGCCAATCCAATTAGATTATCACGACCTGCGTGCTCCTCATTACCGTGAGGTAGCCATTACCGACCGAGGATACGAAGTCCTCCCCCGCCGACCGAACATTACCTACCAAGGTTACAATCTGAATGCCTCGCACGAGCCGGTGCGTTTCACCATCACACCCGATTATTTTGTCGGCATGATCCAGAAAGACGATCATTTCTATTTCCTGGAACCTCTCCAAGCTATGATTTCGGAGGCTCCCAGCAACAGCTACGTCTTCTACGATGCAGCAGATGTCCTCAGTGATCCCAGCCTCAATTGTACTTTTAAGGCCGGTGAAAAACACATGCTGCCGCCAGATGAACATGATCATGAACACCGAGGTTTTGGTCCCCGAACACAGCGAATGCCAGAATGTGTAGAAGTAGACCTGGCCACCGGTGGTGATATCCTGATGTTTAATCGCTACGGCAGCGTAATGGCCGTTAATGACTTCATCCTCAACGTGACCAACCTCATGGAGCCACTCTGGGATGACTTCAACCTCAGTTTTCTGATTGTAGATCAGTTTGTCGTGACCTCCGCTATTGGTAATCCCTGGACAACCTCCAACGACGCCTTTACCATCTTGGATGACTTTGCGGCTTGGGCGGGTCCAAATTTCGCTCCTCATGATGTTGGGCAGATCTGGACCGCTAATGATATACAAGGTTGCGGTAGTGGCCCCGGCAACTTTGGATTAATTGGCTGCGCCCGCGACATTGGCGATGTCTGCGGAGACCAACGCTATAATGTATGTGAGGATTTCGACAACTCCACCAACTGCCTCCGCGCCTTGAGTGCGCACGAAATTGGCCACCTCTTTGATGGTGTGCACGGCCAAGCCAATAATAGTACCATTATGTTTGGTAACATTGTTTGTGGCGCCACTACCTGGACCGCTGGCAATGTCACTCGAATTCAGGATCATATCGACTCGCGCGATTGCCTTTCTAGCTGTGGCCCCTGTAACATTAGCGTTATGGCTGATGTAGTCGGAGAAACCTGTCCGGGGGATGATGACGGCTTCATCAACGCCAGTGTATCAGGTAATCAAGGCCTGGTCACCTACGTGTTGTCCGGCGATGCCAATGACATGAATACGACTGGTATGTTTGGTCCCCTCTCTCCTGGCAACTACACCGTAACCGCCCAGGATGATGGCGGCGGCTTAAACTGCCAGGATCAAATCAATGTGGTAGTGGCCCTCTCGCCGGATACCGCTCCACCAAGTAATAGTTGCGGCACCTTCAGCCAGATGTATGATGCCTGCCCAAATCTGATCGTCCCTAACATACCTAGCGGATTGTGGTTTGCCGTGGGCGGAGACCTGGCGTTCACGAGTACCGTCAACGGACAGTTTCCACAGTTGGTCGATCTGAACGGTTGCGTGAGCGATGCCTTTACGCCCCTGTCTGAGATTGAGCTCAATTTAGTGACATCCACTGAATTTGGGATCTGCCCCAAAACCATCCGCAACGAATACCGCATGCGCGATGAGTGCGGCAATGTTTCTGTGGACCGCATTATTGTGGAGCACGTCTTTAGTGAAGATGATCCTCCAGTCTGGGTTTTCGCCTGCGAAGAAGACCTGGTATTTACCACTGAGGGTGGCAACGTATGCCCAGCGGACGCAGACATTTCCCTTAATCTGGGCGACGAATTCACCATTTTCGACACCTGGAGCGTAGGTGGCGTCAATGTCGGCAACCTCAATGGCTGTGTTTCGGATGCTTGCACCCCACCAGGCTTACTCATTATTCGAGTAGACGATATCGATATCACCGGCGATGACTGCGAACGCGTGATTACCCTGACGCTCGTAGCAGAGGATGAATGTGGAAATGTATCCCTTCAATTCGTCAATACCTACACCTTCATTGACGATACCCCACCTGTAGTGAATTACCTGGGGCTGCCAGATGGGACGACACTCACGGTAGAGTGCGATCTGCGCGACCCCAATTGGGACCCATTTGTGCCCACCGAAGACCTGACCATATTTGATAACTGCGCCGACTTCTCCGATTTGACCATCACGATGGAAGATGAACTGGTTGCCGAAGGAGAATGTGGCGTCGATGACTTTAAGAGTATCTGGCGATGTACCTGGACCGTTTCTGATCCCTGCGACAACACCACCGAATACACCCTATTTACCCGTATCGTAGATACCCAAGGTCCCGAATGGACCTTCTTTCCACCGGACGAAAGTATAGAGTGTGATGAGGACGTACTTTTCCAACAAGCTACTGCAGAAGACCGCTGTTCAGAAGTAGATGTGTTCTATCAGGATGACATCATTCCTGGCGATTGCCCACACAACTATACGATCCGCCGCGAGTGGACCGCTGTTGATGGTTGTGGTAACCCAACCACCGATGATCAGTTCATTGAAGTTTCTGATACTACTCCACCAGACATTCTTTTCATTGATGAATACATCAGTGCCTACGAAGACGGACAGGAAGTGTACGTAGACTGTGGCCAATTTAGCACCATCACCAAACTGCGCTACGCCACTCGTGCTTTTGATAATTGCAGCGGGGAGACCGCTGTGGAGTTTGAATACGAAGACTTTGGTTTGTTTGACTGTTCAGAGTTTGGCTACATCGGCCATTTGGTGACCCGCTGGACCTCTACTGATGAGTGTGGCAACTCTCGGACCGCTACTCTATTTTGGTTCCTAACCGATACAACTCCTCCCAGACTACAAGGCGTACCCGAGGACGATTGCGTTAGTTCCTTACCTCCTGTACCTAATGTGACCGCCGTAGACGATTGTGAATTTGCGGTAGTAGAATTCTCCGAGACCCTACCCATTGATTGTGTAGGCGGCCAATACGTAGAGCGTACCTGGACGGGGACCGATGTTTGTGGTAACTCCACCAGTGCTACACAACGCCTCTACCTCACCGACAGTGATGGCCCAAGTGTAAATGTGAACATCCCGGGCCTGGAAGGACTACCCAATGGCAGTACCGGACAGATTTCTGCGGATTGCCCCGAGGGAGAAAGTATAGTTGATGAGGCGGCATTACTGGCCGCAATAGGAATTAACGATGGTTGCAGTACCATCACACCAGAGATCAACCTCACCCTTCTGGATGAAGGCGATTGTACCACTACCGGCTATCTGGCCCGCTATCATCTGGAGGTAAGTGCCACTGACATTTGTGGTAACACGACCAACTACGAACTTTTCATTGAGGTCATCGACAACACCCCGCCAACCTTCAACATACCAACCGACGTGATTTTTGAGTGCGGCTCGGTCATCTTTGATGTGGATGTAACGGATGATTGTAGCAGTCCGGTAGAGGTCTTCTTTGATGATACAATCCCGTTAGAAATCAGTTGCCCAGACAGCCCAGTGGCACAAGAGGTGATCTGGACGGCCACAGATGCCTGTGGCAATAGCAGCACCTTCGTGCAAAACGTAACCGTGTTGGACAAAGCTGGCCCAGAACTGCGCAACGTGCCCGCGGATGCCTGTAATGACATCAGTCTGGACGAGCCCGTGACGGCCTTTGATGAGTGCAGCGGTACCGAGGTACCCGTCAACTTATCAGAGACCACTGAAGTAGTTGCCGACTGCGGCGAAGTACTCACCCGCACCTGGACGGCCACGGATGCCTGTGGCAATACGACCACCGCTACCCAACAAGTGTTCTTCACGGATGATCAAGCACCGGTACTGAGCTTCGCACACCCGCTTCTAGCTGGCCTCAATGATGGTGACGAATTGATCTTGCCCATCAACTTTGAATTTGGCGATCCTACCGAGCCTTTCGATTTCGGTGCGCAGGCAATCGCCATTGACGACAATTGTGCCAGTAATCTGGAAGCCAGCCTCCACATTCAACTTCTGCCAGTAGAGGATTGTGCAGCCTACGGCTACCTGGCCCGCCTGCGCTACACCTGGACGGTAGTAGACCCTTGCGGTAACGAGAGTAAAATCTCCATCCAGCTCCTGTATGAGGATACTTATGGACCAGAGATCTTTGGTGTTCCCAATGACCTGATCATCTACTGCGATGATCCGGTACCGGAAATACCAGATGATGTTTTTGCCAAGGACAACTATGATGC
>JBCBWU010000212.1:0-12316 GCA_039816955.1 Bacteroidota bacterium | reverse complement strand
AAATTTTCGTCGCTGTTGTTGACCAACGTTACCTGGTACAGCTGTTCAATATGGTATAAATGACTCTTGATGTGTGGGACGATAACTACCTGATTCTGCGCCACTACCACTCCTACAAATAGGAAGAAGGGCACAAAAGAAAGGCATTTGAATAATCGTTGTTGTATCCTGTTCATATGTACTAGATCAAAATTTGTAGGTTTAAATTGCTGTACACTTGCCAAGGTGTGGGCAGTGCAATAGGACGCTGCAGTTGCCAGAAGCCCGTAAGGAAACAGCGTGGCGCAAACTGCCAGCTGATTTGGCCACTACTGCCATAGCGCCAATAGTCCTCGCCATTGAGTTGCAGTAATTGCCCCCCAAAATGCAGTTGTAACGTATTGGCATTGAACTGATAAGACAAGCGGTAAAGGCTACTGCTGATCCCTGCTTCTCCAAGCGTATTGCCACTCCACATAGCTTGAATATCAAAAGCTTGCCGAGCTGAAAAAGGAAGGGTCTGCTGCACCGAAAAGAAATCAGTTTTACCAATGCTTAGCGTATCAAGAAATTGCAAATCAGAACGAAAGTTGGAGTACCCTACGACCGTACTGGACTGATGGTCAGCAAACATCTCATACTGCCACAACGACTGCGCGTAATACAAGAAGTTGGCACTGGTCAGGTTAAATTCTCCGCCCCCCGACTGTTGGAAAGTATTCGGAGAAACTCCTCCAAGTAAGGTCCAACTCGAAGTGACAGGCCATTGTAGATTGCCAATAATTTGCCAATCGCGTACTGGGCCGGGCAAGTAGTTTTCCTCAGTAATGCTATTCCCCCATCGCCCTTCTACACTGACGTGCAGGCCGTTCTCCGTTTGTGCATCCATTGACGCCACAATCCCCTGGCGATTGGTTAAAAGGAAGGGGTTACCGAGCGACAGAAAACGAGGCCCTACATAGAAATAGCCAATTCCTAAGTTAGCATTCAGCCATTCCAGCTCCTGCTTGACAGCTCCCTCAAAAGCAATACTTTCACGAACAATATTGGCAGAGGTAGAAGGACTATCAGCAGCCGAAAAATTATCGAAAGCCGACCAGCCTAGGTCCAATTCAAAATCAGTAGCCTCCGTCACCTTTACTTGGCTGCTAATGGCAAACACCGTATTATCTTGAGGCAAGCCTGCCGTAGTAAACCCATCATTACTTTCCGAGATACGAGCATACTCTACACTGAGGTGAGATGCATCTTTTTGCCCAGCTCCTACCGAAGCTGAGAGGATCCTACGGCCCTGGAAAGCCTGCAAAAAATTAGTGCGCAGTAAAGGAAGAAAACGACTATTGACTTGCAGACCTTGCTGCCCGTAGGCCAGATGCCCGAAAGCATGATCACTTTCCCAAGCGTACTGAATACCGTTTATTGCCACGTGCCGAAGCGTGTAAGGGCTACCACTAAGGGTGAACTGACCAATATTGAAGTCCTTGGTCAGGGCCAGTATTCGTTCTTTCCAACTGTGATTATTAGACCTCGAACCAAGCGTAGACCGCCAGTTTTTTAACGACTGGAAGTGTGTTACCTCCTGAGACAGTTGTGCCAATTTTTGCTGCAACTGCTCGTACTGGAGTTGGTGGTCTTGTTCTTGTGTACTGTTCCAGAGGATTCTGTATTTTTCGGTAAGGCTGACCAAGTTTCCGAGTGCTTCGGCCGCACCTTGTAAGCTATCTTGTACTGTAGTTGTTTGGTTAGAGACCTCATTTAGACGCTCCTCTAATTTTTGGCGCAGTTGGATGTATTCAGGCCTTCTGATCAAGGCGGAGAACAAGTGTAAGCGGAAGCGATCCTTCAACGCTTTAAGCTCATCTGGCGACAAGGACGCATTGGGAAGCTGATTCGTCAGCATTGACTCCAGTTGAACCTTATTGAGGTACTCCTCTCGTTTCTGCCGCAGAAAATCTTCCGCTGAAAAGCCTAGTCGAATATTTGATAGGTTAGGCTGAAAGCGATTGCCTTCAAACACTGCAATACCCCCCACTTGAATGGGTAGCTCACCGAGTTGTAATCGATTATTGAGCTCTACATAACTGCGTATTGATTGAGATGCTTGCGTGCTCCAAACATTGGTAGTATCAAGGTTGGTATAGTACGAGCCCAAGGTAAGTACCAATTGGTGATCTACTTTGGTGGACAAAAGGCGCTCTTGCCAATTTTGCTCTATTTGCCCCAGCAGTGCCATATACGAGCTATCCTTAAAACATACTTTCCAGTCGATACCATCCAATAGGCCTACTTCTTCCGCATACGCAATGAGCAACGAATCCGCCGGCTCCAGCATCAGCTGAAAAAGCGATGTTTCCGTCGGTATACGCTCCCTACCAGTTGCCTCTTGAGCAACTAATGGGGTTAGCGTCAACACAAATAGCGTTATGTAGATGGCCTTTTGCAATGCTCTGTAGTTCTTAGCAATGATGATTAAGGAGTGACAATTTGGGAGAGTTCGCTGGCGGCACTACCGTTCAGATCGCCTGGGCGAATCATGTAGAAGCCCCATTTGACTTCTTCACAAGCTGGATTAGCATCGAATATCCACTCGTGCAGCTTATCCATCCAAGCCTCGGTATCATTACCGGAACGGTAGGTGTAAGCACCATCATTAAAGCGTAAAAAAGAGGCAAATGGCAGTTGAGAGTTACGGACATTGGCGACGCGCAGATCCCAAAAATTATTGGCAAAAGCGAGATCAGGGTGATAGTCTGTCGGGAAAGCATACACCATCGGTACAAACCACCAATTCGTACTAATTTGGGGAGTAGGACCATTATTTATATGGTTATAAAGAATCGTTCTATCAGCATTATTAATGACTCCGTTTCTATCCAAATCTGCTGCGATCCGAAACAAGGGGCAGTTAATGATAGCTGGTTGAGCGTCTTCTGGACACATAAAATTGGGGTCCGTACCCGCTGCGCATAAGTGATTCGTGAGAATATCCAAATCATCTTCGTTCACCCCCGTATTAGGGTTACCAGCAGAGAAGGTAGGCGTCATAGAAAGCATTCCGGAAGGCCAATTGGAGAGCACAAAGCGGCCAGGAGTAGTTGCCCCCGTTGTCACAGTCGATAACTGCTCACTGCTCAAATGCTCCACATCAATGGCTACTCCACTTACCAACGCCATTGGGTCATAGGCTCCAATAGTGGTAGCTAAAGGGAAATATACCGCTCCTTCTAGATCGCCCAGGCAAACTATACCTGGGGTTTGGAAAGTCTCAATTTCGAAGAACGTGCGTTGATCAGTATCCCCAGCTTGGCGATAAGTTGCCAGCAGTGTCCCGTCGGGTGCACTGGCCGTTATTGTTCGCAACAATTCACTATTGCGATAGCAGTAGACCTCACCATTCCCCGTAAGGAAATAAAAGAGATCTAGGTCCATAACCCCAGTGGCTAGAACGGTACCACTTTCATCAGTAACCGTACCATTATCAAATTGCATGGCGTACTGCTGCCCGCCAAGATCAATGAGTAAATCGATGTCATGATTGCTACTTGCCCCCTCTTTAAAGAGTAGCTTAATGGCTGTATCCGACTGGTAGTTCAGCGCGTAAACAATACTGTAGATATTAGGATTCGTGGTAGCATCTAGATCTACCCCATTTACTTGAGCGTCGCTGCTATCCCAGTCACTTTCCTCCTCTATCCAGAAGCCATCCGTATCTATATGACTAGTAGCTGGTTGGGCGAACAAGGATAAAGTTGAAAGCAGCGCAAGTACACCGACCGTTATGACTTTAAATTGCATGGGCTTATCAATTATTTTTCAGCAGTTGACTGCTGGTCCATAAGGGTTTTGATTTGTTCCTGTAATTGCTGTATTTGTTCCTGTTGGTCGATGGTGTACAGGGTTAATTCTTCTACTTTGCGAAGCAATACCACCTGCATATCATTCACATATACTCCATTTTGCTCCGCCTCGGCTTTAGAAGGTACCTCAGGTAAGTGACCATGCTGATCGAGGTAAGCCTGTAATGTTTGGAGATCACGCAACTCATAGCCGGCTTCGAATACGTAATCGGGCCAGTCCTCTGCTGTGACTTTGACGCGACGCGCCTTGATATCCCCATCTACCGCTAACCGGAAAGCACCGGGGTCTGCCAGACCAATGGCGACTTGGCTTCCATCAGTAAAGACTACATCATCACCATCCGACTGCCAGAGTGTGGAAGTACCCAGCGGGAGGGTGGCAGTTACATCTTGGTAGGAAAGACCATCGCGAGCCCCATCGTCAAGCGCAATGTCCCAGTCGATTGTCCAGGGACTGTTGTTCATATTTAAGGGGTCGTTATCTCGACCAGATAAAACTTCAGCTACGTGAATATGGAGATCACCCCAAGCTTCATCCTGATCCCCAAGCCAGATAATTGCTCGGGTACCTGCCGCACTAGGGTTGCCATCGTAACCGAAATAAACCGGTAGCGCCAAATCTGACGAAGTAGTAACTATTTGGGCACTGGCGCCTTCCCAAGTGCTATTATTGCGACCAGCCAGCCAAACCGTAGCACTCTCAGACTGACCTCCAGAGACGTAGTTGAACAGCTCTACTCGTATGCGTAATTCACTTCCCGAATTGCCTCGTGGCAAGGTGATTTTCACGGAGCCATTACCGGATAACTTATTTAGTCCACCCACTGGATTAGTGAATCTGGATACCTGGCCCCCATCTTCGAACGTCTGGTTCGGTTTGGAGATGGGGAGTATATTAGAAACCTTTTGATATGGCCAATTTGA
Organism: Bacteroidota bacterium; assembly: GCA_039816955.1. Taxonomy (GTDB): domain Bacteria; phylum Bacteroidota; class Bacteroidia; order Chitinophagales; family Saprospiraceae; genus Lewinella. Next base: position 7,556 of record JBCBWU010000212.1, on the reverse strand, counting down.
TGGGTCCCGATCACCCGTATCAACGCTCATCGCCCAGCCATCATCCCAAAGACTGGTATTATCATCAGCACCAACGACCATTACTTCTACTACGTGGGCTTTCAAGCGGAACCAGTATTGGTCCTGATCACCGATCCAAACCACTGGTTTGCGCTGGCCACCGCCAGCATCATCACCAAAATAAACGGGAATGTCCATTGCTAGAGAGCTAGATACCAGTTCAGCGGCAGGCGCGCTCCAACGGCCAAAATTATTAGTAAGCGCATAACCCGAAAGCCAGAGCGTAGCACGCTGTGCTTCGAAGCCGGCATCGTTGCTGTAGATTTCCACCTTGAACCGGATATAACTGTTTTCAAAAGTTTGGGGCAAGGTGATCTTGATTGCTCCCGTATTGGCTCCACCTTCGTCCAAAGTGCCGCCGCCCGGGTATATGACACGGACCATATCACCGGTCTGATTAAGAACTTGGCTACTTTGGGCAAAAAGTGTGCTGGAGAACCCGCAGCAACCGAGCACATAAAAAAGGACTAATCGTAGCGGATAGGAATACTTCATAGATAAAGATTTTAGCGCGTAATGCTTGTACGGAAGCAAAAGTAGAGGGTACTTTTTCACCTAGCAATAGGTAAAATAGACTTGTTACTCAGCAAGTGATAATCGTTACTCAGTACGTGAGTAGAAAGGGGCCAACAAGCCAAAAGAGCACTAGAAAAGATGGAGGGGTAGACTAACCTCAGCCTACTTTATCGATAGTTTGAAGTGGGGAAAAACAAAAGATAAATACCGGAAAGGTAGAAAGACCGCAATTTTTTGTCAGACTTCTATTAGACAGTGGTTCTTTCTATAAACACGCACTCTTCAACATTTATATAAATGGCGATGGTTTAGATGTAAGGATGTTTTTCTAAGTTGAGTTGCCAGAAAAACTATCCGATAGCTCTTTTGTGCCAATACTCGTCCTTAGAAAAAGAAATTACTTTTCGAACCAGTCGACTAACTCTTACCCTAACCCCAGCGAAAAGACCTTCTATTAGATAAGTAAACTCTTTGCCTACCAGATGTTGACGTGATGGAATGGCTAATTTATAGGCATCCCAGTCGTCGATTTCAAATTGACAACTACGTAATTGAACAGACAGTAAATTGAATAGTGCTCGGGCAGGTTTTCAGATCGATCACCGCTGTAATGGGCGACCTCTACTTATAATTGAGGATTGTAGATGACCCAAATACAACGCTTATTAGTTTTGTGATGAACAAACGACTACATCTCATTGGCTTGTAAACCAAACACTTGGAGTTCTTTAATTTGATCAGCCATCTTTGTACTGATTCCCAAATTCACAGGTGTTTGTCTCCATAATATTCTAGCGAATGCGAAAAGTCAAGTTCGACTAATCTTAAAAATTCGGCAAATCGCTCGTAAGCTTGGCCGTTCTTTAAGGCTGCTGGTAATATTACTGACGTCGTTGTTCTGAAATATAATGATTAGAGTTGACTACGAGTTGTCGTCCACGGCTTTTACACTTGTGATTCTGCGCACCATAGTGAGTCTTCCCATTCTTAACTATCTTCGTACCTGAGCAACGGGGACATCTTAAGTCTTCCATCTTTTGAGTTTCGTACCTCGAAAAGATAGAGACTTTTGCCTTGTTGCTGTCTTAAGTGCTCCATCCTTACATCTAAACCACCGCCGATAATTCATAATCTACACTTCTCGGGGCTCACAGTAAATAAGAAAGCCGCCACGCATTGCTACGTGGCGGCTTTCTTCGCTCTTAAGCTGAATCTGGCTTAGTACTCCCAAAGATCGTGCTCAAAGTTGAAGATCGATTGCTTGATCTTATCGGCTTCCAAGAGCAAATCTACACCTTGTACATAATCCTGCAAACGACGATTGTGTACGTTAGATTCTTTGTAAATATAGCTAGAGAAGAAACGCATTTCCATGAGTGCCTCCCAAGTAATCGGGGCGGCATCATTACCCTGCGTAAATACCTTCTCGCGGGCAAGTACCTGGCGGGCTTCCGGATAGTATACCCAGAACATTACTTGCTCATACTTGAAGTTACCGTTCTCGTCCTTTACGTCCAGTAATGGAGCAATACCGAGGATACGAACCTTCATAGTAGAGGTTTCTTCGTCGAAGAACCATACCTCTTTCAAGCGGTAACGCTTGATGTCCTCAGGGTTAAGTTCATTGCGAACAACCTGAATCTTCTCTTCGTAAGTTACCGGGTCAAAAGTGGTTACGGTATCGATAGAAGCACCCATAGAGGCTACTTCTTCGGGGCTGAGGCGGTGCGTAAATTTATCATCTTCCGCACTGTAAACGTTAATTTCTTCACTTTCTGCAGCTTCTTGTAAGATGGTGAAGAAAGGACGCTCAGGATAGCCGAAAGGCAAGTTCATCTTCTCACGAATGTCGATTACTCGCCAGATGCGCTTTTCCCAGAAAATGTCAGCTTCGCGAACGTGATCGTAAGGAAGGATGCGTACTGTTTCGATTGTACGCTTGTCAGTGATGTCATCCGTTGGCGGGTCTTGTTCAACGACCTGAGATCCGGATTCCGTCATAATTACATTATCTACTGTTTGTGCCATTAACTGACCGGCACCCATAAACAGCAGCAAGCCCAGGAGTTTCAGAGCGATCTTCATGGAAATAGATTTTACCGAGTTGATTGTAAATTCACAAGTGGGAGGAACCTTACTTACTCCCTTTTTTAAAACAGATTTCCGGTAGAAGTGGTAGCCACTCTTACCGGATCGCTAAGTTGCGCTTATTTAACGGATTAACCAAACGCGCTATTGTATTTAACATAGTTAGGGCGGGAACTTTTCGTCAAATTCCCGCCCAACTAACTTATTCGTTTACTGGATCTTAAAGACCATACTATTGATCTTACGTGTTGCCGTATCACCAGGACACTTTGCACGTACATTTTCGAAGTAGTAAATGTCACCTGGCTTAGCCTGATTTACAACCCGGCGAGCAGCGTCATTGTAGCGCGCTCCACGGTTCTGTACCGGAATCGCGTCTTGACGCTTAGGTACGTATACCAGATTAAATCCTGCTACCTGGCAAGTTGCGTCGAAGTCAAAGTCATCAAGGAAGGCTCCTACACCACCTTGCGCTTTAAATTCACCAGTACCCATTGAGCCATCTTTCTTACCAGAAAGGCGGGCTTCAGGGTTAGGGATACGCTTGATACGGAAATCAAAGCTACCTAAGCTTACACCATTAGCTGATACATTTACCTTCGCCTGACCTGGAGCCGATGCTGTTACAACCCGGTTACTCCCTCTACCACTAATGGTAATTGGGCCACTCTTAGTAACAGTTACATCGTTTGAACTAACACCAGAAGCAGAGATAGTAATTGGGTTTTCTACACCGATGTAGAATACGTTCATCTTGTCCGCAGCAACTGCTACTGAACGAGCACCTACCTCATAGATAAACTCACCTTCACCTTCCGAAACATCACCGGTCAGCGGGTTAGTTACTTCAACTCGCAGAGGAACTGTTTTCTGTCCTGTACCAGAGCCTCTGATGGTATACTCAGCAACACCTCCAGCACCAACAGGAATAGAACTGCCATTAACAAAAACTTTTACGTTTTCTGGGTCTAAGGAGGAACTGTAAGTACCAACTGAAATCTTAGCGTTAATGGACTCACCACCTACTACGTATGAGCGATCAGCTTGTACTACCGGGAAGAACTGGTCGAATTCTACAATACGTCCACCAGTCAACTCAGCCATGGAGTTAATCATACCTGCTTCAGAACTCTTCAGGTTTGACTGCATCTGAGACAGTAAAGGAAGAACAGCAGCAACAGGCATCTGACGGAACTTATAGTCGGCCCAGCTATTTTTATCCTCTGACTCTTGCCAACTTTCATCATCAATAGTGAATGGCATCTCGTTAGCGATACTCTGGATACGGCCTTGAACAGCCTCCGAATCTAAACCGAAAGAATCAGCATTATTCTCCAACAACTGTGTGTAGGTAGCAATCAATGCGTCACGGGTTTCTATTACTTTCGCCCGCAATTCCTCTCCTTTCCCCTGTTCAACAAGCATGCGAGTAGTCACATCCTTATTTTTCTTGCCTCGGATATACTTCAGTTCACCTGAGTGTCCTTCTTTGAAATCTCCAGCATTTACAGTACCGTCACCATCACCGGAAGCATCAATCAGTTCGTTACGCAATTCATCCACGTATGTGTTGAAATCTACAACCGTACTACGTACTTCATCGATAGCAGGTCCAATAGCTTGGAATTTACGCTTAGCTGGCTCCTCGAGTAATTTCTTTACTCCATCTACCGTTGCCTCTAACTGAGCGTCAACCGTGTTGATACTCTCTGTATTTCCTTCGTCCAGCGTAAAGAAGGCGTTCATCACCTCCGCTGAGACGTTAAGTGCGAGCAGCGCAGTCAACACCAAGTACATGATGTTAATCATTAACTGCCGCGGTTCCTTTGGAATAGACATATCTTAACTTCTTTTTGAGTTCAATAATTAATGAGCAGTCGCGGCTTACTTGCCAGCGCCTTGCATGGCACCGATAACGTTACCATATACATTACTCAAAGAAGCGTAAGAGTTGTTCAAGCTAGCAATGTTCTTGTTCAACTCAGTAAGTTGAGCCTTGTATTGCTTAGTATCTTCTACTGAATCAGCCAAGTCAGCCATAGCTTCGTTCAACTTGCTGTAGAAGTTGGTCATAGAACGTACCTGATCAGAAACGCCAGAGAAGTCTGCTTCCTGTAGGGCCTTGAGGCTACCCAGGCTACGAGACATTCCTTGAAGCTCAGTCAACATACCACCCAATTGCTGCTCAACTACTTCACCATTTAGTGCTGGAGGAGTATCCAGGTCAGCTGGGCCGGCAGTCAATGGCTGAATTGGAGCGTTGTAGTCGTCCAAACCAGGATACAACTTTTGCCAGTAGTAGTCGGGCTCTGGTCCAATGATTCCAAGAAAGGCGAAAATTACTGCCTCAATACTCATACCGAAGATCAACATCTCAGAAGCGTAAGGCCAGCTCTCAATCTTAAAAAGGGCTCCTGCCAATACGAAGGCTGCACCGACACCAATAAGAAGATTCTTGAAATACTTAAAACCTTTGGTTTTTACGAAACTCATTTCCGTAATAATTTTAACGAGTTAGTTAATTTGATTTATCTCTGTTGAACGTCCTCCGATTCTTTTTCGGAACAGAGAACTATACATGACGCGAAGTGGCCTGGGCGAAGCCCTAACCGCTTCGGTCAGCATATACTGTACTTGAAGAAGGTTTGGAGGCCCAAGCCTCTTCAACGTCAGTATAAGCGTTGTCTTTGCTTTTCACACCTGTATAATGCAGGCACAAAAAAAAGTAACAGTGGTTACCGCTTTTTTTTGAACTTTTTTTGGCAAAAGTCTTCCAAAGAAGAACTAAGCTCTGTCTTTCAGGAGATTGCAAAAGTAAAATTTGAGCGAGGTGGGATCATATTTTGCTTCAGATTACCTGTAAATACAGGCCTAGCAAGCGCTCAAGAGTAGAAAACCAAGCAAAAAGGATGCCATCCGTTAAGAGAGCATCCTTTTTACTTGTCCTTCTAATGAGATAAGAGTTATCTCTTAATTAGAAGTCATTAAGTGAACGGCCTAGGAACGTCAATACGTTACGGAAACCGACATAAGACTTAGTAGTATCCTGGTATTCCCAGTGACGAGTACCCGTTTGTAGGAAGTAAGAAACATCTTTCCAAGAACCACCACGGATTACCTTACGCTTCCAAGACTCTGGATCATCGTCAGCAGCATCGTAGCGGATATCTGGGTTCAAGTCGTGCTGGAAAGAATAAGCATTATCGTAGTATGCAGAGCTTGTCCACTCTGATACGTTACCGGCCATGTTATACAGACCGTAATCGTTCGGGTAGTAGGCATCTGCCTTCACCGTGTACTGACCGCCATCTTCTGGGTAGTTACCACGACCAGGCTTGAAGTTAGCGAGCAAACAGCCTTTCGCATTGCGGATGTAAGGGCCACCCCATGGGTAAGGAGCGTTCTCACGGCCACCGCGTGCTGCGTATTCCCACTCGTGCTCAGTAGGTAGACGGAAATCTTCGGTATTAATACCGTCGCCGCGACGCTGCTGGAATTCATTCCAAAGTTGAGTACGGTAGAAGGAGAAAGCATTGGCCATGTGCCAGTCAATACCTACAACTGGATAGTCATCATATGCTGGGTGCCAGAAGTAGTTACGTGCCATTGGCTCGTTGTAAGAGTAAGCGAAGTCGCGTACCCATACCAAGGTATCTGGGTAGATGTTAACTACTTTACGCTTTAGGAAAGTAGTACGTGGAGTAGCACCACGGTCCTTAGCAGCAGCCTGCCAATCAAACCATTGGTACTCATATTTAAAAGCTGTTACTTTCAGCTCTTCTCGTCCAGCAAAGCGGTCATCCCCCTGGTAGTAGAGATCTTCCTTCAGAATCTCATCTTCCCAGTCGATATCCAATTCCCAGTCGATATGCTCATCACCGTTAGCATCTGTAATATAGTGCTGTAGTGACTCGTGAGCCAAAGAATCGCGTACATAAAACACGAACTGGCGATATTCATTATTAGTAATTTCTGTTTCGTCCATATAGAAACCAGAAATAGAAATCGCCTTTTGGCGCTGTACGTAGGTGTTAGCTACATCCTGGTCACTAGGACCAATGTGCAAAGTCCCTGATGGTACGTAAACCATACCAAAGGGATTAATACCTTTCCAGCTTGGACGATCAAGAACGCCGGTGATTTCACCACTTTCGGAGCGACCGCAGGCCACCAGCACGAGCACTAGTAGAGCTAGTGCGATTTTGGACAAGTTCTTCATGTTTATACCCGAGTTTTCCTTCAGAATTTTAAACCGATTTTCAAAGCGAACGTAAATATAGATTCTTTGATGTATTTATCAAAAGAAATTACCCCGGTCCACCGGAGTTTAACACATCAACCCGAGCATAACGCCAGTTGCCTGACATTTAGTACGGATTGAATGGACATTAACTGAGTAGCCTGAAACAGTACGGAGAAAAATTACCTCCTGCTTCGAGGGTGATAGATGATTGGTGGAAGCTTACCCGCCCCGATTGTTTTATCCAAACGGTACTTCACCACGATTTCGTGCGAGCCGTTGTGTACGCTTTGTAAGGGAGATAACCCTACATCATAAGCGTACATGAGTTGGAGTGAAGGTGAAAGACGAAAACCCGCCATTAAAATCACCGCATCCTGCGACGCACTGTTATATCCTCTAAACGAAGCTCCGGCAAAGATATTGTCGTTGTAAGCGCCTAAGACAGAAATATCAAGTTGGTTCTCAATAGCATCGGAGCGGAACCACAGGGATGGCCGTACCACAAAGCTATTTCCCACCTCAAAATTACTAGTCACGTAGGCGTGGTAGACACTCGCCAGATTATAGGTAAGTTGAGTCAATTGAATATTACCCGCATTCGCATTTTCTATGGATAAGCCTGCTTCAAAACGTTCACTTTGGTAGTATA
>JBCBWU010000211.1:0-12416 GCA_039816955.1 Bacteroidota bacterium | reverse complement strand
ACAAAGTAGGCCAGCCATTCAACTTCCTTGACGGTGACCAACAGTCTGAAGCATTTTACGACTATGGTCGTCACACGCTAATCAGTGATCAAGCGCGTGTATACAAAGGAGGATCCTGGGCCGACCGTGCTTACTGGCTATCACCAGGTACTCGCCGCTTCAAGGACGAAGATAAAGGTGACCGTACTATTGGTTTCCGTTGTGCGATGATCCGTATGGGTGCGCCTACCGGTAACGAAGAAGAAAGTGGTCACTTCTTTAAGACTAAGCGTAGCAGCCGCCGTCGTTAAACGATGAAAGCTTGAAAAAACGCTTTAGGAGAAAAGCCATTTCGCAATCTGCGAAATGGCTTTTCTGTATATTTGCCTTTCCCTATACCCGTAACGAAATGGTTTAACCATGGAGGCCGGGTATATGCTGATACGAAGTCAGTTTGGTGCGCTCAAACCACTTTGTCGTCAGTATAAATCAGCTGATTGTCCATCTATGTCCGTTGCTTATACAACCGATCTACTTCCTTACTTTCAGGAATGCCGCAGGGTATGTACGGATACCCGAAAACTGCAGGCCGGAGACCTCTTCGTCGCGCTGAAAGGAGCAAACTTTGACGGTAATGCTTTTGCTGCTCGTGCACTTGAGCAGGGGGCAGCCTTCGCAGTTGTAGATAATCCAGAAGTGGTTGAGAGCGAACGGTTTTTGCTGGTTAAGGATGGTCTGCAGGCCCTACAAAACTTAGCCACGGCCTACCGCCGTACCTTTGATATTCCGTTTCTGGCTATTACCGGGAGTAATGGTAAGACGACCACTAAAGAGTTAATCGCTGCTGTCTTATGCGAAGCTCATCGGACGCACTTTACACAAGGCAATTTCAATAACCATATTGGAGTTCCACTTACCTTATTGGCTATGCCGGCAGATACGGAAATCGCCGTCATCGAAATGGGGGCTAACCATCAGGGGGAGATTGCTGAGTTGTGCAAAATTGCCGAACCCACCCACGGCTTAATCACCAATGTAGGCTTGGCACACTTGGAGGGTTTTGGCGGTTTTGAAGGGGTAAAGAAAGGAAAGTCAGAAATGTACGCTTATCTAGCGGAGGCAGGAGGTGTAGTCTTTATCAATCTGGATGAACCGCATCTTGCAGAATTAGCTGATCAACACGGTGCACAGCGCCGAATTGCGTATCATCTTACCAGTCATCCAGATATTAGCCACCCTAATTTTGAGATTAAGCCACTGGCTATTTCACCGCGCATTCAAGTGGCCTTTTTAGATAAGGTTGGGCAGCAGTTCAAAGCGGATAGTTCCCTTTCTGGTAAGCATAACCTGCAGAATATTATCACTGCGGTGGCGGTAGGTAAGTATTTCAAAGTGCCTGCGGAATCTATTGTGTGGGCTATTGAAGGGTATAAACCAGAGAACAATCGCTCTCAGTGGTTAGAGCAGGGCGGTACCCGCTATTATCTGGATGCCTACAATGCCAACCCAACTAGTATGCGGGCATCCGTGCAGAACTTTGCTGATCTAGATGGTGGACCCAAATGGGCGATCTTAGGGGATATGCTGGAACTGGGGGAGGAAGCAGTGCAGGAGCACCTGGAGGTAGCACAATATTGCCAGGGGCTGGGTTTGGATCATCTGATCTTAGTAGGCCCTCTCTTTGCTGCCGCTGCAAATAAACTAAACCTGCCACATTTTATGGACGGGGAGGCGCTAGGGAATAGCAAGTATTCCACCGAGTGGACCGGCAATTTGGTCTTGATCAAAGGTTCTAGAGGGATGCGCTTAGAATCCTTAGTGGCAGAAAAAAACTAGAATCGCCGAAAGGCATTCCACAGGCGATCAGGTAGTTCTTGCTGAGTCGCTTTTTTATAATCATTATAGCTGCATGGAATCAAGCGATGGCGTTGCTGTTTACGGTTCGTCTTTACGGGCACCTGTAACCACCAACGCCCACTTTTAGGGCTTTTCCAGAAGGTCAGTTTTTCGGCTTCTCCTTTCCAATCCACCACATATTCTGTCAATCCCTTATTGGTGACGGGATAATCTCCCAGCCGCTGGTAGTAACCCTCCGTAAAGTACCAGATGAGCTGAGCTACGGCTTGGGCGGTAGGTACCAATTTACGCTTACTGCTACTATCAATACCATATATACCGAAGGAACGAAGCTTATCACTCATACCGGCGTAGCGGCAAAGTTGCGCTGCCTCTTCGAGGAAAAACCCGCTAGGACTGGGATTAAGTTGGCCGGGAGCTTCTCCTTGCTTCAAGGCGTCCAGGTGTAGTGCAATTATATCGGCATCTCTTAAAAGGGGTTCTACTTCCGCCAGGTCCTCTCGGGCCTGACCTAAACGTAAGCATTCGTAATTGTGTTCTTGTAACCAATCAAACAAAGCCGGATCGGTGTAGTGGGCTTGTGGGCCAATCAAGCCCAGGTGAAAGATGCTCTCCTGCCGATGGCGTAGGAGGTGATTTAAGTACTTTTCCGTAGACTTTTTACGGTCGGTACTAATGGGTACACGTTCATCCACCAGCACCATGCTAACCAGGTCGCGCAGATTGAGGAAGGCCTGAAATTGAGCGTAAAACAATTGTGGGTTTCCCCCAATTAGAATAGGAAACAAGCGGCTGTCCATTACCTCCCTGAGCAAGGGAATCACGAAGTCCATGTTGGTTTTGCGCAAATTACCTAGATCATAGATAGACATATCCGAGAAAGCCCAGGCCATAGGGTAGAGCTGTTGCCGAACCGCATCAGCAACGGAGGAATCGAGGCCAATCAATACGCATTGGTCCGGTGAGAGAGCTTCTTCTCCACCTTGATAGAAGTTGATATTACTGCCCCAAGTGTACTCTGGAAGATTTCGTGGAGGGGAGGGTTTTTCCAGCCAGTGGTCGAACATATGATGAGTTAGTGTAGTAGGTGGATGGAATAATAACTGCCAAGTATAATGCTACTGTTCCGCGAAAGCGAAAATAGAAAAATCTCGACAGTAGGGTAGAAGCCATTTGAGGATTTCAAGACAAAAGAATTTACTTGTCATGGCAAGTATTTGTCACCCCTTCTTATCTTTGCGCATCGCTTAACCAACGATCTATATCAATACGTACAGCCTCTAGCTTTTAGCCAAAGTGCAGAGGGTGTCGCAAAGCCAAACCAGAATGAACGAATTACTGCAACGTTACCGGGATAAACGCCCAGAAATTGTCTTTGAATGGCACGATGAACCCACTGGCGCCGAAGGCTGGGTGGTGATTAATAGCCTGCGTAACGGGGCAGCTGGTGGTGGCACCCGTATGCGTAAAGGCTTAACAAAGGATGAAGTTACCTCGCTTGCCAAAGTGATGGAGATTAAGTTTTCGGTAGCGGGGCCCGCTATTGGCGGAGCAAAATCGGGTATTAACTTTGATCCTCGTGATCCACGCCGGCAGGAGGTGTTGGAGCGCTGGTACGCTGCGGTTATTCCATTACTGAAGAACTACTACGGAACCGGTGGCGACTTGAACGTAGATGAATTGCGCGATGTTGTGCCAATTACAGAGGATTTGGGGCTGTGGCACCCACAGGAGGGGATTGTCAACGGCCATTTTAATTCTCGCCCTGGAGATAAGATTAGCATCATTGGGCAGCTACGCTACGGATGCACAAAAATAGTAGAAGACGTTAATTACGTGCCGGAGGGACCACACAAGTTTGCGGTAGCAGATTTGATTACGGGCTATGGTGTAGCCGAATCAGTGCGCCAGTATTTTGATGTGTTTCACCAAGGTACTGCGGACGGGAAGACGGCTATTATTCAGGGTTGGGGCAATGTGGCGGCGACGGCGGCTTCTTACCTAACGCTACAGGGGATCAAGATCATTGGAATCATTGACCGGGTTGGAGGAATTATTTCTGAGGAAGGATTGGGCGTAGAAGAAGTAAAACAACTAGTGATGCAAAAGGACGGTAATGCGCTCAAAACGAAGGGCATGTTACCTTTCGACGAAATTAATGAACGCATTTGGTCATTAGGAGCGGATATTTTTATTCCGGGTGCCGCTTCCAAGTTAGTCACTCCTGAGCAGGTTGCTCAGTTGCGCACGGGTGGCATTGAAGTCATCGCCTGTGGTGCTAACGTACCTTTTTCGGATGATGGCGTATTTTTTGGGCCTACCGCAACGACACTCGATAATGACATTGCGCTTATTCCGGATTTTATTGCCAATTGTGGAATGGCCCGGGTCTTTGCGTATTTGATGCAAGCGGATGTGGAGCTTACAGACGTTGCCATATTTGGTGATGTTTCGGCTACCATTCGCCAAGCCTTGCAGGCAGTCTATGATAAGGATCCAAGCCCAACCGGTATTTCACATACGGCCCTAGATTTGGCTTTGCAGCAGTTACTTTAGCGTCGTTTCTACGTCAATAGATTCAAAGACTTGGGCTCGGTCGTGCTCAAATCGGCCTTTTTTGGCCCAATTTTTGGTAGTGGAGGGAAATTAACAATATCTTTGTTGAAACAAAGCGCATTGCGAGGTCGTACCTAAACGTAATGTCACCCAAAAGCTACACAAGTTGGACCAAACAACCGAAAGATAAAGCACGATAGGCTCGACCTTAATGGTCAGGCCTTTTCTATTTTTCCCAAAAACAAGAACCCTTGAACATGGAATTGACTTCAATTATCCCTGGAATGAAAAAGATCACACTACTCCTTATCGCCTGCCTATTGATTGTTTCCGCAGGCCTACAAGCGCAAAATGCCGGCGCTGCCACTTCGAAACCAAAGGATATGATGGAACTCGGCGTACAGGGCGGTTACCTGTTCGTCGCTGGTGAAATCGAACGTGAATTTGGTTACGCCTACGGCATACACTTACGTAAGGCTACGGATTATCTGTTTTCCCTGCGCCTGGACCTCACCATGGGTAAAGCCAATGGCCAAGGAAAGGACGGTAATGATTTATGGGAATTCGAAAACAGCTGGACATCTGGTTCTCTTTTTGGTGTCTTCAGCCTCAACGGTGTTAGACTAGATCGTCCAAAAAAGAAAGTGAATCTCTACGCTATGGTAGGTGGAGGTTTTAACTCTTTTGAGACAGAGTTTATGACACCGGGATCTACCCCAAATGTTCCCCGTAAGGACATTGTAGAGCGTTCTACTGCCCCACATCTTGCTGCTGGAGCAGGAATTGCTTTTCGTTTAAGTAATAAAATCAACGTTGGCATTGAGCATCAGGCTTTTGGCCTTTTCGGTACACGTAGTGACTTGCTGGATGGTATCAACCGCGAAGGCTCAGATGGTAGTCGTTCAGTAGCGGGAGATATCTTAAACTGGACCAGCCTGCAAATGAACTTCAACTTGGGTAGCCCGGCTACCCGCAGCGAGCCCCTATACTGGGGTAGCTTGGGTGAAGATGTAATGGCCAGCATTGATGCTGTGCAACGTCGTCAAGATCAGGCGCTGGCGGATACCGATCAGGATGGTGTTATTGACGCCATTGACCAAGAGCCCAACACACCTGCTGATGTACCAGTGGATACCAAGGGCCGTACGCTGGATAGCGACAAGGATGGTGTACCTGATTATAAGGATGTAGAACCTTACTATCCACCACGTGCCGGTGAGCGCGTAAATGAAGATGGCGTAGTGGTTAATCCTATTGGTGGCGGACCGAACGGCGGTGGCGTGACTGAAGACCGAGTGCAAGAGATGATCGACGAATCACTAAGTAAGTATGGTCTTACTGAGCCAAAGAGTAACGTAGCCGAATGGTTCTTGCCAATGATCCACTTTGGCGTAGACAGCTACCAGATCAAGTACTCAGACTACGGTACCCTAGCGAGTATCGCCCGCATGATGAAGTCGAATCAAGAGATGAGATTACTGATTATCGGACATACCGATCAAACCGGGCCAGAGGCTCATAATGAAAACTTGAGTTTCCAACGTTCTGCTGCTATTGTCAATCACCTGGTGAAGCAACACGGTATTGGCCGGGGGCGTCTGGTCATCCAATACAAAGGTCAGGAAGAAGCACTTGTACCTGCTGGTGGTAGCTTTATGAACCGTCGGGTAGAGTTTAGCGTAGCTGGAGCATCAGACTTCGAGCAGGACCCACCTTCTGGTCTTAACCAACGCGAGATCAACGGCTATTAATGAACCCCTAAGTTGATCCCAAAATACCCGCTGACAGTATTGTGAGCGGGTATTTTGTTTTCTGCGCTACTGAAGCAACCAAAGGGGGATCGTGCTTGTTGCTATTTCATTACTTTTGCACAATCCTTATGGAGCTGAAAGCGGAAATTATCACGCATCCGAGCATGTCTGAACACAGCATCAAGCGCCAGGCTGAGGCCTTAATTCCCACCCCCTGGGGTAACTTTCGTATGGTGGCTTACGCCGAAAGCGAAGAAGAGTGGATGCCTCATATTGCCATGGTGCACGAACACTTTGATGCCAGTAAGCCCGCACTGGTGCGTCTGCACTCGGAGTGCATTACGGGTGATCTTTTTGGTTCCAAGCGATGCGACTGCGGTGAACAGCTTCATTACGCTTTCCAACAAATTGCCGAGGCTCAAGGAATGCTTCTATATCTTCGCCAAGAGGGTAGGGGGATTGGTATTATCAATAAGCTCAAGGCCTATCAATTACAGGATCAGGGCTTAAATACTATTGATGCCAACATTCACCTCGGTCTTGAAGTGGACGGCCGTCAGTACGGAATTGCGGTAGCGATGCTACGTGATCTCGGTGTTAAACAGCTGCATCTGTTGACAAATAATCCAGAAAAGATCAATGCGCTTGACCAATCTGTGGTAGAAGTCCTTTCCCGGGTGCCCATTATTATTCCTCCCCAAGCTGAGAATGCCGATTATCTGAAAACTAAGCAGATGGATATGGGGCATCTGTTTGATTTGTTTTAGTCCTATCTTTCGCACAGGTCTGATGGAGGTCAGACCAATCCACTCAACTGAAATTACTTCTGCCTTTTTAAATACCACCCCGATGAGCGCTACTGTCTTTGCGGACGAGCATTACAAGCAAAAGGATTTCCTCAGCGAAACATTATCCCCCGGTACTTATGATAATTGCCAATTCACCAGCTGTCAGTTTACGGGCTTAGATTTAAGCGGTTTTCGTTTCACGGAATGCCAGTTTGAGGATTGTGACTTGAGTAATGTCATACTTACGAAAACGGCTTTACAGGAAGTAGTGTTTTTACGATCCAAGTTGTTGGGTATCCATTTTTCGGCCTGCCGCACTTTCCGCTTGGAGCTCAAGTTTGAGCATTGTGTATTGGATTATTCCTCCTTTGTTGGACTACCCCTTCCGGGAACAACCTTCTTAGAATGTCAAATTCGCGAAGCAGACTTTAGAGAGGCCGATCTGTCCAAGTCCAGTTTTGAGAAAAGTAATTTATCGCGTAGTCAATTCGAGTACACTAACTTAGAGGGGGCCGATTTGCGTACCGCAATTCATTTTTTGATTAATCCGGAAGAAAACCGCCTTAAAGGAGCCCAATTCTCAGCGTCTAACTTGAGCGGTCTGTTAGCGCACTATGGCCTTAAAATTGAGGATTAATCCTACGCCTCTAAGTCGGTATAATTCTCGGGAATAAATCGGGGAGTGCAGATAGCGAGGAATAAAAGGTCTTGCAGGCCCGTGTTGGTAATCCGTTGCCTTTCTCCCGCCTCGATACGAATTAGATCCCCTGCACCTACGGGGTATTGCTGCGCAGCAACTTCTGCCAAGCCTTCACCACTTAAGATGTAATATAGCTCCATCCCCTTCAGGCTATGCAAAACGGTTGTTACACCCGGCTCCACCCGAGCTTGAGCGATGGATAGATTGGGTGAATCCGCAGTATTCAGCAGCTCTCGTATGAAGCAACGCTCTTCGAAATAGTATTCTAAACACTCCTCGGTTTTGATGTGTTCGGCCATTGTTTATCGGCTAAGTCCTTTGATGATTGTAATATCGTTTAATTCAACTAACCCAACTAATTCAATTATCCGAGCACTCAAATCAACATGCTTGACCTAGCCGTTCAGATCACTATATTTACAGCCATATCGTCCTTACCAATTCAATCATGATGAGATTTCTACTTTGTTGCCTATGGCTCTTTGGCACCACGTCATTACTAGCCCAAGGCACCCAACTACTCCGTCAACCTACCGTTTCAGCAGATGCTATTGCTTTTGTTTACGCTAACGACCTATGGCGAGTGGATCGCGATGGTGGTCAAGCCATTCGATTAACGACCGACGACGGCTATGAGTCCTTGCCACATTTCTCGGATGATGGGCAATGGATCGCCTTCAGCGCCGAGTATGATGGCAACACTGATGTGTACGTTATCCCAGCAGTTGGGGGGGAGGCACGCCGCCTGACCTGGCACCCTGGCCGCGACTTTGTACAGGGCTGGACACCCGACGGAGAAGTACTGTTTCGTTCTGGTAGAGCTTCGCATCCTACTCAAACCAATAGATTGTATGCCGTTTCCCCGAAAGGTGGTTTACCACAATCTATTGGCCTACCTCGCGCAGCTTACGGCGAAATTTCATCAGACGGCAGCAGGGTGGCCTACGTGCCTATCACTTCCTGGGATCCGGAATGGCGCAACTACCGGGGCGGCCAAGCAATGCCCATTTGGATTGTTGATCTTAAGACTAAAGAACTACAGCGTATTCCGCAGCCCACGCAAGAACGGCACCTGGATCCCGTCTGGTGGGACGGTAAGGTGTACTACCTTTCGGAACGAGATTATGCCAGTAACATCTGGATGTTTGATCCTGCCACTGGTGCTGAAGAGCAGATGACCTTCCACAAGGATTTTGATGTAAAAAGCCTGGATGCTTTTCGGGATGCGATCGTCTATGAGCAAGGAGGCTACCTGCATTTGCTCGATCCAATCACTAAAACTACCGAACAAGTTACGGTAGAGGTGAAGGGAGACTTCACTTTTGCCCGGCCGCGCTGGGAAGATGTACGAAGTCAGAGCTGGCAAAATGTGCAGGTCTCACCGAACGGTAAAAGAGCGCTTATGGAGCATCGGGGTGAAGTCTTTACCATCCCTAAAGAGAAAGGAACCTGGCGCAATTTGACGAATAGCCCGGGTGAGGCCGATCGTTATCCAGTGTGGTCGCCTTTAGGTGATCAGATTGCTTGGTTTTCTGATAAGAGCGGAGAATATGAGCTACAAGTAGCGGATCAGCAAGGTAAGGTGACCAACACTTTTGCTTTGCCTAATCCTACCTTCTATTTCCGCCCGGTTTGGTCGCCCGATGGAAGCCACATTGCCTACACCGATACCGACCATAATATCTGGGTGGTTAATCTAGAGTCTGGTGTTTCTAAGAAAGTAGATACTGATCGTTATGCTCATCCTAATCGGGCCATGAATCCGGTCTGGTCGCCGGATAGTAAATGGATTGCTTACGCGCGACAGTTGGAAAGTCACTTTAAGGCTGCCTTCGCCTATGAAGTAGCCACGGAGCGTCGAATCCAATTAACCGATGGTATGGCCGATGTTATCACGCCCGTCTGGGATCAAGGTGGTAAGTACCTCTACTTCATGGCTAGTACAGATTATGGGCTTAACTCTGGTTGGCTAGATATGAGTTCTTATGATCCGCAGGTCAATCGGTCTCTATACTGCCTCGTCCTATCTGCTGAGGACTCATCGCCCACTTACGTGGAAAGTGATGAGGAAGAGGTTGAAACGGAAGAGGAAGTGGCAAAAGGGAAAGACAAAGAAGAGGTAAGCGTTCGCATTGATCCTACTGGTCTAGCGCAACGCATTGTTCCACTGGGCTTAGTAGATGGTAATTTCATAGGACTATTGAGTGCTCCAGCCGGTAATGTATTAGTACTGGAAAGAGTGGATGGTAGTCCGGGTAGTAAGCTTCATAACTATAGCCTGGAGAAGCGAGAAGCGGAACTGTATTTGGAGGGTATCCGTGCAGCCCAAACCAGTTTTGATGGTGCTCAACTGTTATATCGCAAGGGCAGCAGCTGGCACCTAACTTCGGCCAAGAAGAAGCCCAAAGCCGGTGATGGTAAGCTAAGCGCAGATGTGAAAATCTTGCTGGATCCACAGAAAGAATACCATCAGATTTTCCGTGAAGGTTGGCGCTACATGCGCGATTTCCTGTACGTCGATAACATTCACGGTGCTCCCTGGGACCAGGTCTACGAATGGTACTCCCCGTGGATTAATCATGTACGTCACCGTACTGATTTGAACTACGTGGTGGATATCATGAGCGGTGAAGTAGCCATTGGACACTCCTACGTCAGCGGGGGTGATATGCCGGATACCGATCGCGTTCCGGGAGGCTTACTGGGCTGTGACTTTGAGGTCGCAGGCCAGCACTATCGCATCAGTAAAATCTATACAGGCGAGCAGTGGAATCCTGAAGTAAAAGCTCCACTACACCAGCCGGGACTGGATGTAAGCGCTGGTGATTTCTTGCTGGCTATCAACGGACAGGCCTTAGCCGCTTCTGATAATCCTTACCGTTTGCTGGAACAAACTAGTGGGCGTGCTACCACCATCACTGTTGCGGACGATGCTGCCGGGACGAATAGCCGTGATGTGTTGGTAGAGCCTGTTCGCAGTGAAAATCAGCTTCGTACCTGGGATTGGATTGAAGGCAACCGCCGCCGCGTTGCCGAGCTTTCGGATAATCAGCTGGCTTATGTCTACGTACCCAATACCGGACAACGGGGATTTACCTATTTCAACCGCTATTACTTTGCACAGCAGGACAAGAAAGGAGCCATTATTGACGAGCGGAATAACGGAGGGGGTTCAGCTGCGGACTATATGATCGATATCATGTCGCGCAAGTTGTTTGGCTACTTCAACAGCAAAGCCAACGACCGTCGTCCGTGGACGACGCCGATGGCTGGTATTTGGGGGCCTAAGGTGATGATCATTAACGAGCGTGCCGGATCCGGTGGTGATTTGTTACCCTATATGTTCCGTGCCGCTGAAATTGGACCACTCGTCGGTACCCGCACCTGGGGTGGACTAGTGGGGACCTGGGATACTCCACGTTTTATCGATGGTGGCCGGATGGTAGCCCCACGCGGTGGTTTCTTTGATACGGATGTAGAATGGGCCGTAGAAGGAGAAGGAGTCGCACCGGATATTGAAGTGATTCAGGATCCGAAGGCTGTTTTAGAAGGACGTGACCCACAACTGGAACGCGCGGTAGAAGAGGCGTTGAAGCTACTGCGTGAAGATCGCTTTGAATTACCAAAGGACCCAGCTGATCCGGTCCGTTGGAAGCGGCCGGAAGGGTTTAAGGAGTAAGGGCTTAAAAGGCTGGCGGACTTGCATCAAGTCCGCCATTTTTATTTACAAGCAGCTAGTAAAAACTAAACCGCACGTAATTCTGCGGCCTTCTGCTTGCCAAATGCATTCTGAGGATGCGGATGACAACAAACGAAACCAGATTTGCCGCAAGGAGCAATGAGTTGCCATTTGATGGTGTCTCCAGCATTTACTGTTGCTTTTGCGAATGACTCGGATTGGCCACCCGGATTTCCGTTTATGTTCCAGAACCAGAATACATTATGGGCATCCGGGTTTTTACCCAAGTCGTAACACGGGTTAACGCTACCATCTTGATTGTGAAGGTTAGCCGTGAATGTACTACCACCTACCGTAAAAGAATTGACTACGGTTTTAGGATCATCCGTGGCATACTGCAAGCCTACTGATGGATCGTTAGCCATAGCTTCCATTACTGCTTGAATCGTATAACTACTATTTGGCAGGTTGATATGGTACGTTTGAGAATGGGCATACGAGTTTCCACCGTTTTCGTCTAGATAATTCTGGTCTTTACAGGTATAGTCATTCGTACCGGAACTGTTAGGGTAGTAAAGCACCAGAGAGTAGGTGTTAGTGTCTTCTGTTACCAGATGGTCCTGAACCATTTTGGTACCTACATTATGCAGGACGTTCTGCAAGAGGCGTAAAGAGCGGCGGTACGAACTCAGCGATCGGTCAATAGAATAGCCATTGACCGAATTGTTACTCAAGCCAGAAACCACACGGCGAAGAACCGCCCGTTCTGCCTTTGTAAGACCGTGGTCATTCTCGGCACTAGTGATTGGATCCACGACAAACTTGCGCAGTTGTGACTCGTTACCTTCATCAAGAAGATGCTCAATGTAGTTTAGTAAATTCGAATTTGATTTTCCCATGATTGAATATTATTTAGGTGAAATAAATACTACGTTTGCTATGTATGGGACATAGAAAAGTAGCCTCCACTCTGCAGTGAAATAAAAGTTGAAACCATTCTGTGGGGTAAATGCAGTTGAGCTTATTTCGATGAACTGATTTAAACTTTTGTGGTGTTGATGAGCCTGAGCCTTTGTGGGTTCTGGCGAAGAGGCTTTCCGAGTGCA
>JBCBWU010000210.1:0-12425 GCA_039816955.1 Bacteroidota bacterium | reverse complement strand
ATCAAACACCGCTACCAGCAAGGCCTGCTCAGCCGCACTCAGCGGCTCATCCAGTGAGCGGTGGGCCAACAAACGGGCCTCTTCCTCTGTGTATTTTTTCTGACTCATCCTCAATTATTTAGTATTGGCTTTAGGTAGGCTTGCAGCTCTTTTTGCGCTCTGGACAAGCGTGATGCTACAGTGCCCATGGGAATCTGTAGCAAGTCGGCGGTTTCACTCACACTGTACCCCTCTACCAAGCGGAGTACCACTACTGCTCGATATTCCTTGGATAGGCGCCCCAATGCACTGCGAAGCATATCCTGCAGCTCGGTGCGCTCAGGCGACTGTGAATGGTCCGCCCGTCGCAGCAGTTCCCGTTCTTCAACACTCAAATGCGTTGGCCGGCGTTTGCGTTTTTCTAAGCTGGTCAGTGCTGTATTAATGGCAATCCGTCCTAAGTAAGTACTCAATTTAGCGTTGCCCACAAACTTGTCCAGCGCTCGGTAAAACTTGATGAATACCTCTTGGGCCACATCCTCGGCCAAGCTCGGCCCTACCATACCACTTACAATCCCACGCACTGCGATTTCGTGCCGTTCAACCAGCTGAGCGAACGCCCGCTGGTCACCAGATCGGGCACGTTCAAGCAGTATGTCGTCGCGCAATTTTGCTTGCAAGGTATTTTGGGCTATTTACTACTTAGACTATTCTTGTGACTTGTTTTTTCCCTTGAGAAGAAAAATTTATTTCGTGATTGATATAAAGTTGGTGAGAAATGTCATCATTACTTTGCTATACGCCTGGTACTTTAGTGAATTAGGAGCACCGCCATCATATAAATCTGGTGCTATTCTCTGGCTCATCGCTGTACTAGTTATCGCATTTTTGTCACTCTACCTAGTAGCGTACTTCGGCCAGCAAAAAGGCCACGATGAAACGGTTACTTTGCGGGGGTGATGATGTCTCGTACTTGAGGCCTTTCGGCAAAGAGGGAAATCGTTAACTCGTCGCCTTTCACTAGCGTGGATTGATAGGTATCTTTTTTCTGCAGGCCAACATCTAAGCCGGAAAGTGCATCTGGATCAAGACGCGTAGGTAATAGCGGTTTCGATTTGATAACACTATCTGCTCTTGGCGTAGTGATCACGGAGAGCTCATAAGGATAGTTTTCGCCTACCATGATCTCCCATTCTCCGGTATATCCCTTAGCGGCAAAAAAGTGTTCGCCGGAGCGAAAAAACAAATCTTCGCCTCCTTCTGGTTGTACCCTGGCCTTGCCATTTAGCATGTAGATATATTCATCAATCGCGAAGTTATCCATGCGGCCGGGCCAGGACTGACTAGAAACCACATAGACACTTAAATCTGGCCCTCGATAAAGATTCTTTTGAAAAAAAGCTCGACCGGGCTGGTCTTTTAATTCGATTTGCGCTAGCCCAACACCCGACAGTGTCAGCTTATCAATAAGTATTGGTGAGATAGTATCAGTAGCAGAACTAAATGGCTTTTCAACCTAGGCATTTACGGCACCTGTTTCAGATGATGCTAGCATAAGCAAGCAAAAGAGTAGGGCGCAAAGAGACACGTTTAAATTCATGATTCTTGAGACTTAACACATTAAGAATGATCAAAAAGTTCCTAACTGGCCGCCGGTACATTGAGGATAAAACCCACTTTAAAGACGTTCTCAATGGAGACCTCTGGATCTTCGCGCAAAATTTTGCGCAAACGACTGATGAACACATCAAAGCTACGCCCCAAAAAGTAGTCATCCTTTCCATAAATACGCTGCACCGCTAGTTCACGCTTCAGTATTCTATTGCGGTGCTGGCACAACAACAACAAGATTTCGTTCTCTTTCTCCGTAAGGCGTCGTGTTTCTTCATCAATGCAGATTTCCTGTCGAGAGGGGTCAAAATGATATCGTCCTAGTTGATACTTCGCAGCAAGTTGGGGAAAAGTCTGTTGCTGCTGAGCGGTCCGCCTGAGAATAACCCTGATCTTACAAAGGAGTTCCTCTTCATCGAAAGGCTTAGTGAGATAATCTTCCGCGCCCAACTGATAGCCGCGTAACTTATCTTCTTTCAAGAGGCGGGCCGTCAAAAACAGAAAGGGGAAATTAGGGTGTTTTGCACGGATGTGTTTAGCCAAACTAAAACCATCCATCCCCGGCATCATAATATCAAGTACCCCAAGATCAAAGGATTGCTTGTGTAGTTCCTGCATGGCTGAGCGTGCGTCTTTCCGCCAAGTAACTTGTAGCCCTTCCAGCTCTAGGAACTCCATAAGCAAGAAACCCAGATTCATATCGTCTTCTACTAATAAGATTCGTTGCTGATTCATAAGTCCAATAGGTGATTTAGCGCTTAATTCTTGGGCAATGTCATTTCAAAACACGCACCTTGGCCCGGTTGGCTAAACACCCGAATTTGCCCCTGATGCAAGTCCACAATTCGCTTTACATAGGCTAGCCCGAGACCAAATCCTTTACAAGATTGGCTACTCTGTTGCCGGTAAAAAGGCGCAAAAATTTGCTGTTGACGCTGGGGAGAGAGGCCCGGGCCATCATCTTGTACAGCAAGTAGTACGTGATCTTCGTATTCTTTTAGCTCTACATTAATCTTGACACCATTATGGCTGTATTTGAGCGCATTATCTAAGAGGTTACGTAGCGCATTTTTCAAGTGCAATTGATCTACCCGCATATGGGTACTCGTATGCGTAGATTGAAAATGGACATCAGCTTGCTTTGCTTCCATTTGCAGTCGCATCTCAGCAATGGTCTCACGGCAAAGGGTGCTTATTTCGTGATCCTCTTTATTCAACAAGTAGTCATTCTTTTCCAGGCGTGCCAGGTACAGGACTTGCTCCACCTGCTGCATCAACTGACTAGCTTCATTCTGGATAATCTTCAAATGGGGATGTCCAGCGGGGGCTAAAGCCTTGCGTTGTAGTAAACTACTTGCCAATTTAATATTGGTGAGTGGCGTACGAAACTCATGCGCCATATGGTTGAAAAATTCTCGGTTAAGATCGCTCATTCTCTGTTGTCGCAATAAGCGGTAGGAGGCATAAAAAAACAGCAAACAGATTAGGATCAGGATACCAAAAGAAGTCCCTGTCATAACGCCCATTTTGTTAAGGGTGTACTTCTTTTTTTCGGCAAATTTCAGGTTCAGGAAATGACTATCGGTATTGGTGATCGGATCTAGTGAACAAGAGTAGGGCGGAAGGATACTATCTGCAAGTGGTGTATAGCTGGGTGGCTTAGTGCAAACTTTGGCTTCGTAAGGCAAATTGATATTGAAGCCAGCCAGAGAGGAAGAAACGGTCTTCGCGAAACGCTCTGTCTTGATCAACTGATCCAGTTTCTGGCCACATTCTGCTGCGGTGATAGTACAAGACTGCTGAAAGGGTTGACTGCACTCCTCCTCTTGTGCCAATGTAGCTACAGCGCTGCAAAGTGCGGTATTGACGTTGGTAGTAAACTGCTCTTCGAGCAAACTCTGGGAATGACGCAACCAAAGCACCTGCACCACCAACAATGCCGCCATTGCGATTGCGGAAGCCACAACGAGATAAGAACTAGTTCGATGCTGCATGTAGCTGCGGGGGTGATTTAGTCAACAAAATAGGACTTTCCCCCGGAGCGCTCTGTTTGATTAACAGCTTTTTAACAAGTGCCTAACAGCTCAAAAACAGCACCTTAGGGTAGGCTGGAGCTAGCTTTGTTACATCCATTTACAGCATGCTTGGTATGGTTACTTTGAGTTTATTAGAAATCCATGTTCGAGCCGAACGCCAGTAAATTTCATCCTAATCAAGGCGTGATGAGGGAACATCCCGCAGAAAGTGCGGGACGGGACCGAAGAAAAACGCAGAGTAGGGTGAAATTTGACAAGTGCAGACCGAAATTTGGATCTCTAATAAACTCTGACCCGGGTAACCGCCCCAGGCCCGCTCCGGTAGCTCAGCGGAACTGAGTGAAGTTCAACGTCAGGTTGTGATAGCGTAATGCTATACTTTTTGATGGTCAATCGCCAACCTTACGTTAGTTTAAATTCCTGAATCATGTTACGTTGTTTTATTCTTTGTTGTCTACTTGTGGGCGGACTCTCACTCACTGCTCAGACTACCGCCGCCAAACCTTCTTGTGCAGTAACCCAATGTCAAGCCAAAAAAACGGCTGCCACTACATCTTCTTGCCAGGCTAAAACCGCTACCACCAGTGTGGCTGTGAGCAATACGCCTGCGCCAACAAGAGCTTCTAACGTTGCCACTACTGCGCCACTTCCATTACTGCAATTTTCTAGTGTGAACACGAAAGCTAACTGCAACCCTGCCGATTGTGTGAAAGTTTGTGAACCTAAAAATTGTGATCCTAGTGCTTGTGTGCCTACCAACTGTAAGCCCGGTACGAGTACCAGTAGCAGCACTGCGGCTAGCACAACGGTATTGGCTGCTAAGCAAGAGTAGAGGCTTCCTCTAACAGACCTATCCAGAACTTTAAGAAATCACTCGCCAACTGGTTTATTAATTGCAGCTAAAGCCCTTGCTGGCTAAGGCATACCTGAATAGAGGCGCTCTGTCTGAATAGATTGGGCTCCTCTTTTTATTTGGCTGGAGCCTCTCCCTCCTCCGTAGAGAAAGTAACGCCAGTATGTTTTACCAAGTAGGTCTGGTATAGCTCTTGAAGGGTCTCTTCGCTGTCAACGATATTGGAAAAGTAGATCAGAAATTGCTGCTTATCCACGCTACTGGTAGCGTTCATTTTTTCGTAACTGTAGCTAAGAAATTGCTCAAGTTTTACGTCCATAACGCGCTTAGCCTCGTCCATTTCTACCAGTGCGGAAGCCACTTCATAATCAATGAGCTCTGATTTTGAATTGAGAAAAAACTTCCAGGCTGCACTCTTAATGGTAGGGCTTTGCACCCCACCTGCTCTGCCAACGATCTCAAGAATACCCAAGGTGTCATTTTCCAAATGTGTCATCACATCTTCCATGAGTGCATAATGTCGGGGCAGTACGTCGGTGATAGAACTGAGATTTTCGTTAATCTCCATACTGATAGTGGTAAGCGCCCGTTCCACGTAGCGTTCGTTGGCTCGGTTCTCCTTCCAATTATTGATAAAGAGCGCGATCAGAATACCCAATATAACGGGCACCATTTCCTGAACGACCCGCTTTAGGTATTCCAAGGTCTATTCAATTTAGGGTTCTTCATTACGGTACACCATTCCAATATGGGGTATACCGTCTTCCATGTACACGTCACCCACAGGTGCAAAGCCAACTGAACGATAATAGGATTGCAAATGGGCCTGTGCTGATAATTTAACAGGCACTTGCCCCCAATGTTCCCACAATTTTTGCAAGGAGATTTGTATGAGCGGTCTTCCCAACTTCTTACCGCGCGCGAAAGCTGCTGTAATGACCCGACCAATAGCAGCGTATTTTTGGTAACTAACACCCTTCGGAAGCAAACGGGTGTAGGTAGCCAGGTGCTCATTATCTGTATAACCCAATACATGGAGCGCTATCTGGTCCTGCCCGTCGGCATCGAGATAGGGGCAGTGCTGTTCTACGACGAATACTTCTTGTCGGAGAGCCAAAAGTTCGTAGAGCTGATCTTTACTAAGTTCGGCAAAGGAGAGGCACTGGTAGTGGACGGTCATAGCAACTTGTTTGGCGAAAGATACAAGAACGAGTTGTGTAGGTGGGAAATCGGAAGTCGAAGAGACGCATTGCAATGCGTCCGTACACCAGTGAGAAATCAGAAGGAGTTTATTCCTCACATCCTATTTCGTACTTTTTACTTCATCTTTCGTATCTGAAGCTTTAGGGCTGAGGATACGAAAAGTCAAATTTCAGGTATAAACACGTTAACGCATGAACGTGGCTACACCAAATTTTTAGAACCCAAAAATAACAAAGTCCCATCTACTCTTGCGAGCAAATGGGACTTCTGTATGCTTAAGGTTAAGCGGCCTTATTACTCCGCTACTACCTCAAAAGTTACTTCTGGCTGAACTTCCTTGTGCAGGCTGAGCACCATCTTGTAGGTACCCAACTCCTTCACATCATCTGGAAGCTGCACTTTGCGGCGCTCTACGTCCAGGTCAAATTGCTCCTTTAGTGCATTTACTACCTGTATGGTGGTAACACTACCAAAGATCTTGCCACTCTTACCAGCCTTGGCACCAATTTTCAGTACTTGACCGTCTAACTTATCAGCCATTTCCTGGTATTCGCCCAAGCGCTTGGCTTCCATTGCACCTTCGCGGCGCTGAAGTTCTTTTAAACGAGCTTTGTTGGCGCTGTTAGCAATCAGTGCCAATCCCTGTGGGATCAGGTAATTGCGGCCGTAGCCATCTTTAACGGTCACCAGCTCATGCTTATATCCGACGTGATCGACGTCTTGCAACAGAATGATTTCCATGTCAATTCGTTTTTAAAAATCGATAATTAATAATCACTGCCTCTGGACGGCTTACTTGAGCATGTCCGTTACGTAAGGCATTAGCGCCAGGTGGCGAGCACGCTTCACGGCGGCAGCAACTTTGCGCTGGTACTTCAATGAATTACCGGTAATACGGCGTGGTAAAATTTTACCCTGCTCGTTAACGAAAGACAGCAGGAAATCGGCATCCTTATAATCAATATACTTGATGCCATATTTGCGGAAACGGCAGTACTTCTTGCGTTGACCACCGATCTTAGGATTGCTTAAGAATTTTATATCATCGCGATTAGCCATAGCTTATCCTGATTTTGAATTTGATGAATAAGAGGCTTATTCTTCCCCTTTCTTAGTTTCGGTAGCTGCTGGAGCTTCAGGAGCTGGAGCTGCTTCCGTCTTTTTTGCCTCAACCTTAGCTGGCTCAGTCTTTTTGGGCTCAGCCGCAGGACGGTTGTCGCGGTTATCACGGTTGCGATTGTCACGACGGCCACCACGACGGTCGCGGCGATCATCCTTCTTCTCCTTAGACTTAGGGCGCTTAGCCTTACCGATCTTACCGGCACGCTTGTCTTCGTTATACTTGATACCAAACTTGTCTAGTTTGAAGCTCAAGAAACGCATGATGCGCTCGTCGCGGCGAAGGGCTAGCTCAAGATCGTCAATGATCTCGCCATTAGGCACCTTAAATTCAATACAGTAGTAAACCCCGCTATTGCGCTTGTTGATTGGATAAGCTAGCGTGCGAAGGCCCATCTCGTCGATGTGCACGATTTCCGCACCAGCGTTTTTCAACATGTCGCTATAGGTCTGAGCCGTCGTTTTGATCTCTTCCCCCGACAGCACTGGGTCTACGATAAACGTTACTTCGTAATTTCGCATTAGATCAGACACTTATAGATTAAGTAATATCAAATTATTCGCTTTTCTTCCAAAGCGGCTGCAAAGGTAGCGTTTTCCCTTAAATTTTTCTAGAAACATTTAAAGTAATCCTGGGAGTTATTCGTCTACCGAGGAAAAGACCTAGTTTTGTCAACGCTAATTATGGCCGCTTCCAGAGAACAGACAATTACCCAGACGATTCGCAACTACGGCGATCGGCTCTTCCGCTTCATTCGTGGACGGGTAAATTCTGACGAAGATGCCGAAGATGTACTGCAAGATGTTTGGTACCAACTGAGCCGAATTGTAGACGTTAGTGCCGTGGAAAACATCAACGCCTGGTTGCACCGGGTGGCTCGTAACCGACTAACGGATGGCTACCGCAAAAAACGTCCCGAGGCGCTGGAAGATCTACGCCTGGGCGATGAAGATGGTGAAGGCTCCTTTTTGGATGACTGGTTGGCCTCAGATGGTGACACACCAGAAGAAGCCTACTTCCGCCAGATCGTGTGGGAGACCTTGGACGAAGCCCTGGATGAACTACCGGAAGCCCAACGCGATGTATTTGTCTGGAACGAACTGGAAGACGAAACCTTCCAGTCTATATCCGACCGCACCGGCATTAATATCAAAACGCTGATTTCGCGCAAGCGCTACGCCGTACAACACCTACGGCAACGCCTGGCTGATCTGCACGACGAACTACTTAACTATTAACAAGTACAGTCGCATGCGATGCGACGCTAACTGCCAAGATATGTACCGCAACCATAAATATCGCAGCCGCTGGTCACCGCTTTGGGTGGGTCTATTTATTGTTCTGGCTCTTGTTGCTCTATCCTGGGTAGTCATGATGTTGTGGAACTATGCGGTACAGCCCATTTTCGGTTTACCAGCCATGACGTTGGGCCAGGCAGCCGCACTGCTGGTTCTGTGCCGAATTCTCTTTGGGCGCCTTGGCTCTCCACAGCACAAGCGCGAGTATATGCGCAAACGTAAAGCGGCTTGGAAAGAAAAGTGGGGTAAAATGAGTGATGAAGATCGGGCAGCTTTTCGGGCAAGGTGGAAGGAGAAATGCGGGCCCAAGCAGAAGGGCAGTAGCGAGAACCCAACCGATGTGGATCAAGGCTAAGTCATGAAAAGCTTTTATGGGGAATAGTGACGTAAACTATCAACCAGGTCAGGGGGAATATACTCACGGATGAAGGTGGGATAAAAGGTGGGCAGTTCAAAACAATCTCCGTTATTCTCATAAAGCTGCCACATTCTTTCTGTTAGCTGAACGTCTCTGTGTTCGTTGTGCTGGTTGTAAGTTCTTATCTCGTCATTATGCCGTATAAGAAAAGCAGCAAAGCGCCGAATCTGTTCTTTCTTGCGAAAAGGGGTTTGTTTAAATTCCATTTGTTGAAAGGCCGCTCTGGATTCTTTTAGAATCCGTTCTTCATCTATACCGAATAGCCGAAAATCATGAAGTAAGTAATAGCCCAGTCCAACAATTGAAAGTATGGACAGCATTACAACAAGCTTTCTTTTACTCATATTAAGCCCGAATTCCTCTTGGATTTAAATGCGACTTTATGACATCCAATAGCTAACTTCCCAAACACATAAACTCCCAGCAAATCGCATAAAATATCCACCAATTCAAAGGAGCGGCTAGCTAGGAAAAGCTGCGTAAGTTCCTCTGCTACCGCAAACACCACTACTAGCGTACTTCCCTTTAGAACGAGCCAGCCGGCCAGTCGCCAACGGGTATTACTAAAAGCTAGATTCACCAAAAAGGCTAGCATACCATACAGTAAAAAATGCCCCATTTTATCACCAAAAGGTAAGTTTCTGACCTGCCCGGCCAGGAACCCTGCCTGCCCTAGATCAGCGCAAATAATAATATAAATAATGAAGAGAAAAAAGAGAACGGCTGCTCCTACGAACAGCATTTGCTTGGAAAGTGAGAAAGACATACTTTGTTTTTCAGTTAACTTTGAATTACAAAGTAACTATCTTTTTTGCCCTCCCGCAAATATTCGCTACACTTTAACACATTATCCACTAATCGATTATAACTCCTTCCTGAAAGCATCTTTCCGCACCTGGGCGTAGAAGGTGCGTACCAGCAGCGAGATAGCCGTTCTTGAGTCTAGTAGCTACATGCAAAACTTTTCTGCAAAGTAGGTTATTACAGAATTAATTTCTCCTGATCTCGCATTATTCCATTTAATAAAGTCTGAATGCACAACCAATGAAGATTGACCAACTTACTACCGAAAGATTATACCTGCGCCAATGGCAACAATCTGATTTCCCCGCCCTTGCCAGCTTCTTCGCCTCCGCGGAAAACGCGCGCTTTGTAGGCGGCGCAAAATCACCGGAGGAAGCATGGCGGGTGATGGCTACCTATATTGGCCATCATCAGCCGTACGGCTATTCTTACATGGCGGTCGTGGATAAGGCAGCAAACCAACTACAAGGAACCGTTGGTCTATTGAACTAATTATATCAATCAAACCCGAACGCCTCTTTCAAGGCTAAATTCGCCCTTTACCACTTACCTCCCTTAAGCTGCTCATTACCCCCCCTTAGGTGCCCAAGACCGGGGCGCCATTTCAATCTTGCGGAACTGCCAATACTATTGCATCGATAACCAAATTCATTTCGGGTAGAGATGTGATTGCTATCGCTACCCCTATCACTTTGTTGTCCGAAACCCTTGGTATTACACCCGAAACAGAGTGGCTTGAGCAGAGCTCAATCACGAAGGCCGGGTAAATACTGACACGAAGTCAGTTTGAAAACCTCAAACCACTTCGTCGTCAGTATTGCACCTCACCCATTTCGGCTAACACATTAAACCCTCGTAAGATTATGAACAGATTACAATTACTCTGGTGCGTCTTATTAGTGCCGCTATGGACCATGGCGCAAATCACCGTAACTAGCACGGCCGACAGCGGACCGGGCACGCTACGGCAGGCGGTAATCGACATACCTGCCGGCGGTACCATCGACTTTAATATTGGTGGACCAATTGTACTGACTTCTGGTCAAATTGACCTTACTAAAAACATGACCCTCGACGCTACCGGCCCTGGTTTAACCATTGACGGAAACGGCAACAGCCGAATCTTTGGTGTTTACTCCAGCGCAGTGGTTAACCTACTGGAAATTGAGATGACCAACGCCAATGCACCTGCTGCTTTTGGTGGTGCTATTGAGATCTCCATCGGTACGCTAAATGCCTCCAATTGCACCTTTAGCAATAACACTGGTGGAAATGGTGGTGCTGTTTCGCTAGGCTTTGGAACCGGTAATTTTGTGAATTGCAACTTTATCAACAATACTTCCACGGCCCAAGCAGGCGCATTAGACCTCAACACCAATGGTAACTTCTCTGTTATCAATTGTCTTTTCTACAATAATTCATCCCCTAGTAATGGCGGTGCCATATCGATAGCCTTCAGTTCTACTGGCCCGATCACTAACTGTACTATTGCGGATAACTCGGCGGGTAGTAATGGTGGTGGCATCTATCAAGATCCATCGTCCGGAAGTGTTGATATTAACAACAACATTATTGCCAACAATACCAATGGATCCAGCCCTAACCTTTTTATCGGGGCAACGGCAACAGCCAGCAACAACCTGATTACGGACTTCGCGGGTTCTGGCCTTACCGCAGGCACCAATGGTAACATTACCGGCGACCCTCGCTTTTTCAACGCGGCGGGGGGAAATTATCGCCTTACTGATAGCTCACCGGCTATCAATGCTGCTGACGCCTCACTACTGCCAACAGATATTCTAGATGTAGACGGGGACGGTAACTCAGCGGAAACGTTGGATGTTGATCTGGACAGAACCGAACGCTTAAAGGTATGTGCCGTAGACATGGGTGCTTTTGAGAATGCATTGACTTCCCTTTATGTACTTAACACGGAGGATAGTGGCCCCGGCTCATTGCGCGCAGCTATAGATTGTGCCAATACAGAATCTGCTATCGACGATATCTTCTTTGATATCGATGGTGGTGGATCGCATACCATTAACCTGAGCACGCAGTTACCTTCCTTAAACGATGATAATGTTGCTGTGTACGGTACTAGCCAACCGGGCTATGCCGGAACACCGCTTATTAGTTTAGACGGTGCCGGTTCAATATCAACAGGAATCATCGCTACGGCCGCAGGAAATCAAATCCTTGGCTTACGAATTGTAAACTTTATCGACGACGGTATCTCCTTATCAGGTTCAACCAACTCGAATATTTTCCAATGTATTGCTACCGAAAATGGTTTCGCCCAAATCTTTATCGCCGGTGTTCAATTTGCTACTATCTCAGGTTGCTTTTTGAACATTGATGAAGATGGTACTGCAAATTCATTAGATGCTAATGCGATATGGGTACAAGGCTCTTCTCGCGACTTAGATATTTTTGAAAACACCATGGGGGGACTAAATAATGTTATTGACAACATTATAACCATCCTCGAGCCCAGTTCCAGCTTTAATAGAATAGCCGACAACTTCATTGGCACCAATGCTGCCGGAGATAACTATGGTACTCCTGCTTCCGGCATATACCTGCAGGAAACATCCAACAACCAACTTCTTAGAAATACGATTGCGAACAATGCCACTGGAATCCTCACGGATGGTGCGGCACAGAACAATCTTTTTTCTCAGAATAACTTCATCTGCAACCAGTTTAACGCGATCAACATTGGTCCTGGTGGAAATGGCGATTTTCCAGCGCCAACCATTACGGAGCCGTTCCTGACCATATTTAGCGGAACGTCCACTCCAGGAGCCACCGTACAACTCTACCACCAGGACAACAGTGCTTGTCCAGGTGCAGCTTGTCAGGGTACCTATATTGGAGAAGTTACTGCTGATGGTAGTGGTAACTGGTCGGGTTCTGCGGCAGGTTTTAACGAAGGTGACATTATCACTGCCTTGGCTTATGACCCGCTCAATTTTAACACCTCACCTTTATCAAGCTGCGCTGCCCTTGTGCCAGACCCCTGTAACCCGGATCTTGATCCTCCAACCATCACTTTGTTGGTCAATAACATCACGATCGAATGTTCCGACCCGCTTCCACCACC